>JAKDMK010000064.1 GCA_030452365.1 Nitrococcus sp. | reverse complement strand
CCGTACGCGGCGGCAATGTTTTCCAGTCGCGGGGCCACTGTGCACACCGCTGGGCTTGCTTGGGGAGCGCGTTTTGATTAGCCCTCTCCGGGAGGGTTACTGGCTCTCGCTTCGCATCTGGCCCCATGGTGCCTCAGTCTCCAGGATGGATACTGTTACCGACCTCGCACATGGCACAATCCCAATCGCTAATGGGGGAATCCGCGACGAGGGATGGCCGCCTGGGGCCAGTGTCTACCCCGAAGTTGCGACGCAGGTACGGACGAGGCATGGAGCACGGGCGATAATCCGCGTTCTCGTTGCCAGACGCGGCTCCCGCAGCCGGTTAAGAACGCGGAATTGGGGCATAACAACATGGCCGAAGCGCTGCGCGCAAAGATTCGGGATTTCATCCTGGAGAATTTCCTGTTCACCACCGACACTGCGGCGGTCTCTCTCGACAATTCACTGCTTGACCGCGGCGTCGTCGATTCCACCAGCATGATCGAGATCATCATGTTTGCCGAGGAGCAGCTTCGTGTAAACGGCGCGGCCGCAGAAATGATCCCCGAGAATCTCGATTCCGTGAACAAGATCGCCCGGTTCGTCGAATGCAAGCGGCAGGCGGCCTGAAGGAAACCGAATCGTCGATCGTTGAGGCGCTGAAGGTTGTCGGCTGCCGAACTCCGACGGCCACCGCCCTGGTCTGGCGCGACAGCCTCTGGAGCTACACAAAGTTCGTCGATGCGGTCGAAGCCGTCAGGCGCCGCCTGACGGCCCTTGAGCCGGCGTTCAAGAACTCACGGCAAGTACGGCGCCCTGGGCCTGATCGCGTCGGAACGAGGTTTCTGAGTACTGCCCTTTCATTTCAATTCAAAGCAAAACTGCATTTTTGCCTGTAGCGATCGAACCGTGGCGGCGATTCAGGAACAAACATGAAAGATGTAAAGCGAAAAATGGCCAAGGGCGCGGCGTGGATGATTGGTTTCAAGCTCGCTCAGCGCAGCTTGACGCTCATCAGCATGATTGTACTGGCCCGTTTGCTGGTGCCCGCCGACTTCGGGCTTGTCGCCATGGGTACGGCGTTTATCGCTGCTCTCGAACTGTTTTCCGCGTTTAATTTCGACGTTGCCCTCATACAGCACGAGGACCCTCAACCGGTTCACTTCAATACGGTATGGACAGTGCAGTTCCTTTTTGCCTTGTCAATTGCACTGTTGTTGCTAATTTTTGCAGAATCGCTTTCTCATTTCTTCGACGAGCCTCGCCTGACCTTTATCCTGTTTGCACTTTCTGCAGGAACCGTTATCGGTGGTCTTGAGAACATCGGCGTGGTTACGTTCCGCAAGGAACTGCAGTTCGATAAAGAGTTCCTTTTCATGTTCAGCAGTCAGGCGGTCGGATTTCTGGTGACCATGATTGCAGCGGTAGCTTTGCGCAGTTACTGGGCACTGGTATTTGGTATCGTAGCGACCCGGTTCGCCAGAGTTACGGCCAGCTTTGTCATGAGCCCATACCGCCCCCGTCCATCGGTTGCCGCTTTTGCGGAACTTTTCCGTTACTCGAAATGGCTCTATCTTTCCAATCTATTGAGATTTCTACGGTTTCGGTCTGTGGATTTCATTATTGCAAAGCTTGCCGGCCCGGCGGCGCTCGGCACCTATTCCGTTGCTTTTGAGGTCGCCGCTATTCCCACGACTGAAATGGTCGCTCCGATAAATCGTGCAGTGCTCCCCGGTTACGTAAAAATAGCGCACGACATGGCCGAACTCCGCAAAGGCTACCTCGAGGTCATCGGGCTGATTGCACTATTGGCAATTCCGGCTGCTGCCGGGATAGCCGCCAGCTCCGAACTCCTCGTCATGGTTCTGCTCGGCGATAAATGGGCGGCCGCTACGCCGTTAATATCCATCCTCGGATTGTCCGGAGCGATCATGGCCATGGAGTCGAATATCGGCTCCGTGTACATGGCAATTGGAAAACCGCAAATGCTGACTTTTCTGTCGGGTTTTTACGTAGTAATCCTAATCCCACTGTTAGTGTATCTAACGATTCAATTCGGCGTAGTCGGCGCTGCCTGGGCGTGTCTCATTGCCGGAATCACCAATGTTCCGGTTTATTACGGTGCCATGTTTCGGACACTCAACCTTCGCATAAGCGAGTTCGTGGCGACGGTATGGAGGCCACTTATCAGCTCTGTCATCATGTACTTTGTTGTCCGCGAGTTTCAACGACTGGCAGGATCCGACCTCAGTTCGTTGACTGCCATGCCGTGGCTCTTTGCAGCTGTTGGCGTAGGCATCGTTGTCTATCTTGTAAGTATTGCGTTGTTCTGGCAAATCGGAGGCCAGCCCGAAGGAGCCGAAGCGACCGTTCTTGCCGAGACGCAGAAGCATCTTGGTGGGATTCGGAAACGCCTGCGAGCGGCCTGAGAGACCCGATAACACGCTGCCGATGTATGTCATCTACGTAAAGCCAGATAAACAAACAACACGAATTCGGTTGCAGTGGGGACAGAGATGGGCCCCGTCGGTTAGTCTCTGGGTTTAGGGCGAAATATAGTCGAGTCTATAAGCAATGGTTTGCGTAATGTCAAATTGAAGAGGAGTCACCGTCCGTGGGTGCCTGTTCAACCGTAACAGTGATTGTTCCGACCATTGGTACGCGAATACCGCAACTGAAGCGAGCACTAGAGAGCGCTCTGGAGCAACGAAACTGCAGCACCTACATTAATGTAGTCATTAATGGGAATCGGTACGACAGGAACTTGGAAAAGTTTCTCTCGTTCGATCGTCGTATCACATTGTCCTATCTACGACAGCCTAGCGTCTCTCAAGCACGATCGCTTGGCGTACGTAAGACGAATACAGAGTTTTTTGCGTTCTTAGACGATGACGACGAGTTGCTACCTCACGCGTTAGAGACCCGTCTCGACGTGCTTCAGGATCTAACTCTGGATCTCGTGGTGACCGATGGATTCTATAAGACAGTGGCCGACTTAACACCTTTTATGGAGCACCCGCCGCATCCGGCAAATGATTTGGCTTTGGCGATCCTTCGAGAGAACTGGTTAGCATCCGCAGGGGCGTTGTTTAGGTCAGGTAGAATTGAAGAGAAAGCGTTTTACAATTTGCCATGATTACATGGAAATGACGACGTTGGGATTTTCTCTTGCACACAAATATAGGATCGCTTTCAGTTCAGAAAAAACCTTCATCATCCACATAGACCAACACGATCACTGCAGCCAAAGCCTTCGTTACTTCCAGAATGCTCCAAACGTCATTGCGGAGATGGAGAAATTGACCAGTCGGTCAGAGCTACAGCAATTGCTGCGGCAAAAACGACGTAATGCATTGCATCAGGCATCCATCAAGTCACTAGCCGAAGGGCAGTACAGCGCCGCATGGCGTTATCATATTGCGAGTCTCGGGATGAAGGGAGGATTGCGCTACCTCACCTATACCCGTCGATTGTTAATGGCGTTCATAAGGAGCAGTCGGTAAGGTTGATCGCTTTACTCTGATCTCGGTGACAGATGGTGCTGAAGGTGATCCGCGCTGATGAGAAGCGCTCGCTCAAGGCCGAGGGTATGAACAGGTGCTGACCAAATGTCGCTGGCTGCTGCTGAAGCGCCTGAATCGCTGCAGCCGCGGTCAGATCATCCGCATCACCCCGACCGGCCGACGCATGCGTTCCCTGCCGTTACACAACATAGTCTGATTGAGATGGGCATTACACCCACTGTACCTGACGTGAGGCAACTGCCACACCGCCACTGAGTGCATATTCCAGGTCGCTCACCCGCGTATCGCCGCCGATACCCATGCGTGGAATTTCATAGCAATCCGTACCTCGTATGACTGCACCCAATTTGGCGCTGAACGCAGCTTCATAGCCTGCATCCAGACACATCTGCCGATGCAATGGTGTGTAGTCGTCCGCCCCGCCATATGGGTAGGCAAAGTATCGAACTCGCCCCAACAGTTGCTCCAGCGCCCATTTGGATCCGGCAATCTCGCGTCGGGCGTGGTCGGCATCAATGCGGCTGAGCACAGGATGCGAGACGGTATGCGCGCCAATCTCCACCAGAGGACTGCGTGACAATAGCGCCACTTCTTCCGCGGACATGATTCGATAGTCTTCCCACCACGCCTGTGTGTGGAAAGCGGCCTCATCGACAAGCAAGTGCTGCACCAACTCCGTCAGCAAGCGGTTCCGCTCATCGCTGGGCAAGCCCTTGCAGATTTTCACCACTGACCTGTAGGCAGCACCCTTGCTGGCGGCATCGCGCAGACTCAGTACGGTGCCGCGAAACTCGCCAGTCTGCGCGTCGGTGCTGCCGATAATGCACGCCAATCGGTCCGGCCACAGCGAGCCGCCATGTTCAACCAGATCCGAAACAATGAAGAAAGTTGCGGGCACGTGGAAACGCTCCAGGATCGGCAAAGCCACGTGCAGATTACTGGCGAAACCGTCATCGAAGGTCACCACCACAGAGTACGGATCATTCCTGCCACGTGCCAGATTGGCCAGCAGATCGGCCGCACTGATGCAGCGGTAATGCCGCGCAATATGTGCGATCTGCTCTTCGAAGCTGTCCACACTCATGTGGTGCCACGCGGCGAACGGTTGTGGGTGGGTATAGACATTGTGATAAGCGATCACAACGGCACTGTGTCTTGCCAGATAGCCACGCAGTCGCGATTTGAATGAAGATAGGGACATAGTCGTTTCGCCGAGGTTCGGAAACTCTCAATAGGCGTCGCAATCGCCCACCATGAAGTGCCAGCGCGCCGGATCAGACACCGCTGTGCGAACAGCGGGATCGCGTGCCAGAACCATCATACCGATACTGCTGACAGTGCTCGCAAACAGGCATGCAGTAAGCGTCTGGTGCAGAGGCGCGCTCAATGCATGCGTGGAAATCACTCCACAACCTGCTGCTCGTCCGTACGCAATAACCCTGTCGACCACCGCACTCAGCACCGCACCTCCACTCCAGATCACGTCAAGCAATATCAATTCGCTACGCCGCGCATTGACGGCGATTATAGCCAGGGCAACCGGGCGGCTACTGCGGAACTGGTAGACAAACTCGACACGGAACGAACTGGAATTTAGTAACGGCGACTTGCCATAGCGCCACTCAAGCGACGAAAAGCTCTTCTGTATCCTGTGCAAACTGGCAACGGGATGGCACTGTTCGACAAACTCCCGATCGAGATCCGGACCAACACGGTGACGGAGCCCCGGATGCATGACGGTGCGCGTACTGCGTCGCAGCAGCTCTGCAGTACGTCGTATCGCCAGGATAGCAACTGAACGCAACCCGGTCTGCCCGCGCAGACCGTAGTGATACGACCGCATTGCTGCGCTCAAGTCCACAAAGCCCATTTTCAGCAGCAATCGCCGGGCATCCGGTGATACGTATGCACCGATCGCCAAAGCCCGATCCTTAAGCGCTATACGTAGCAGACGCAGTGCTGGCAGGCCCCGAAACGCTGGATTGATGAAGTAGCTAATGGGCAGAATCGCTGGTATGCGCTGCCTGTCGACTTGCACCTGCGCACCAATATAGCCAATACCACCCGCGATGTTGCCGTTGGCTTCTAGTATGTATAGCGGCAGTTCTCCCGACATGTCCGGCTGCTTCAGGTACAGCCAATCCCAGATAGCACCACCCGTCAGGCGCGAGCGCTGTGCATGATGTTCTGCATAGAAACTCAATAATCTGGCACGATCCTCAACACGCGCGCGCCGCACGGTGACCACCGGATTGCTTGCCGGAGTTGGCAAATTCATACTGCTGGATCCCTATTTGACTCCATCATAAGCAGGTGCGGATTCCGGGCCGATGCGGAACCGCGATCACCATCATGCTGAGAATACCGATGACTGGCTCAGATCCCCCGGAATGCCAATAGACATGAACCCATCAGGATTCGTGGCCTCGCGGCAGCAGTTGATTCTTCCGAACTCCTTGACGAAATGTTCCAGAAATTGTGTGATACAACTTGTCAACGACGGTTGCGCACGAAGTGTGCCGCAAACAGGCGTCGAGTATAAAGCCAGTAGGAGGCGCCGCCGGGCAGCGCCAGACTCCTGAAATGCTGCAGCCAGGCTTGGGAAATCGAACCCGTCGACAGTTCGGCATGCGCACAGGCATGGTGTGCATGCGCGAGCCTTCCGTGCAATTCATTCCGGACGCGCGGATTACTGGTTAATCCGATCAGTTCGTGCAACACGACTGGAACGGCCGAAACTCCGCGCAGGTCCTTCGATAGAGAAACCGGGGTGTCGTTGATGCGGAATCCGTAGTCTGGAACAAACTTGAAGCGGCGCCCTGCGGCGAGTAACTTGAAAACCAGGAGCGTCCACTCCAGAAACTTGGTGTGACCATCAAAGAACTCGATTCCTACTCGATCTGCACGAAACAGGGGTGCGCAGCTCGCAAACCAGTTCTCGTCAAGGATCGCCAGTGCCAGATCCTCACTGTCCACCGGCTGTCGCTTGCAATAGGGCGTGTCGACGCCGGCTGCATTCCGATAACCATTGGATACCACAACATCGGCGACGCTGGCTTCCGCCTTTGCCAGTCGGCTGGCAACGGAACCCGGCAGCAGTTCGTCGTCATCGTCTACGAAACAAAAAAAAGGCTGCGTCACCAGTTCCCGTCCACGCCGCAACGCTGCCGGATAGCTGCCCAGCGACAGATAGTCAACACGCACATCGGCACGTGCGCGCAGTCTTGACAATGCCGAAGCATCAAACTTCTGACCATTCACCACCACGATGACTTCCGCTACCATAGTATTGTGTAATGCGGCTGTAACGGCACGCTCAAGCAATACAACGCGCTCGGGAAGCAGCGCTGTCCCAATGAGGACCGAGACTTTTCCCGGTGCTGAAACTTCACGTGCTGAAATATTCATGGCGCGTCAACGGCTCCTGGAGCAGCTCACTCTGGTGCCAGTTACACCAGCGCAGCACGCGTAACGTACATCATCGAAACTGAAAGCGCGCATTAGCGCCACTAACGCAACGATCGAGGTGGCCATTGCCACCAGGCCGAAGTCTTCCGGCGTCAGCAGCCGGGCCAGAATGAGTACGCTGACCAGTCCAAGCCCGCGGACTGCCAGCTTGACCAGAAATATCCAGCCGATACCGCCAAGCACGCGCTTGTCCATTTGCCGTTCGTTAGTCACGGATTAACCTGCCGTAACTGATTTTCAATCACTGACCCTCTCGGCGTTTGGCCTCGGGGTATGCGCGTCACCATGAGTAAAAGCGGTGTGAAACGTCCATCGCGGTTTAATTCGCGGATGAGGTTTCGGACTACTTCGTTGACACCGCCCACTTCGTGGATGTCCCATGGTAAGCCAAACAAAAAATAGGGTTTTGATCGTAGGGCGTGCGGCACGTCAACCGGGGGCTGGCATTGTTCGGTGCGCTTGTTCATTCGTTAAAACTCCGCAGAGAATTACAGGCTGAATGACGCTTGCTCAAAGGTCCTGTGCCGTTACTTCGCACGCCAAAATGTGCTAGCGATAGCAAGATAAGTTTGACGGACAATCTATACTTCCGCGCTTTCGGGTTTCTGAGCTAGATGTCACAGCGCGGCCAATGGAGGCAAGATAGATTGCGGCTCCGAGCGGGATGCCGACCAGCGTCGAGCGAGGAGTGCGAACGGTTGGGGTTTGTCAGACGCCGACGGTAATCGACTACCTGTGGCAGGGCCATCGTGCGGAAATCGTGATCGGCGCTCGGCTTCCCGGAGTGATTTTAGGCCTGGTTGCGGGAAGGCCGCCTGCGAATTGTGGTTCTTTGGCTCACCAGTTAATGTTTTACGCGTTGAGTTGAGGGTGCTCACATGGGGGGACTGCATGGCCGCCACTGAGGTGTTCGAGGAGATCAGGGCTTTGCTTGATCAGGTGCTGCAACTCGGTGGACGATCCACCCGGTTCAGCCGGGACACCGCGTTGCTCGGATCCATTCCGGAGTTCGACTCCATGGCCGTGGTCAGCGTTCTGACGGCCATCGAGGAGAGCTACGGAATCGTGATCGACGACGATGAGATCAGCGCCGAGGCCTTTGAGACTGTCGGTAGCCTAGCCGATTTCGTCGGCCGAAAGCTCGCTGAGGAAGCCTGACGGCGATGTCGAATGGGCGCTTGCGGGTGGGTTTCGTCTCCGGCCGCGGCGGCCGCCTTCATGTGACCACCTTTGCTGTCGAGCGCGCGCGTGGTGTGGTTGTTGCCGTGGCGCCGTTTGCCGAGGAGATGAACAAGGCACGCCGCATGATGGCGCTCCAGGCGCGGCGTTTCCAGGCCGCGGGATATGCGGTTGTATTGCAGGATCCGCTTGGTTGTGGTGAGAGTGAGGGTGATTTTGCCAACGCTACTTGGGCGACCTGGATTGCGGACCTTCAGGACTGTGTCGAGCGCGAGGCGCAACGGTTCGGTAGCGCGCCAGTGCTCTGGGGAGTGCGGTTGGGCGCGGTTATGGCCTGCGAAGTGGCGCATCGCCTGCCAGCTTGCGAGCGGCTGATTCTCTGGCAGCCGGTGGTATCGGGTGATCAGGCCCTCAATCAGTTTTTGCGCCTGCGGATCGCGAGCGAGCTTGCCAGCGCGGGGCGCGAGCGGGTGTCTGATCTGCGCGCGCGCCTGGCGGCTGGTGAGGCGCTGGAGGTAGGCGGCTATGAGATCCGGCCGGAGCTGGCATTGCCCCTGGCACAGGCCACATTAACACCGCCGCAGCGCGTCGGAATAGTCGATTGGTTCGAGCTCGCGGCGACGCCGCGCGTGGCGCTGTCACCCGGTGCGGCGCGCGCCGTGGAGTCGTGGCGCCAGGCCGGTTGGCGGGTTGCAGCCCATAATATTGCCGGAGATCCTTTTTGGGCTACCCAAGAGATTGCGGTGGTGCCCGAGCTGATCGAGCGTACCGCGGCGGCGCTCGTCGCCCACTCATTCGGCCGAGTGCCTTGTGAGCTCTGAGCGCGCCCAGGTGCGTCCAGCCAATCGGCCGGACGAGCAGGCGTTTGTCTTCGAGTGCGAGGGTGCGATGCTGCCGGCGGTGCTGCA
>JAKDMK010000347.1 GCA_030452365.1 Nitrococcus sp. | reverse complement strand
CAATGAGTATCATACTGTCTCGGCGGCCGGGCCGCACGGCCCTTGCCGTCTCAGCGTGAACCTGCGCTGGGGGGGTGTAAAGCTTTGGGTTGAGGGCCGGGGGCACGGTCCGATTGATGCCTTTGTCAACGGTCTGCAAGCATACTGTGGCATCCCGGTTGACATCATCGACTACTGCGAGCATGCGCTCGGCGACACCGCTCGAGCCCGCGCAGTCGCCTACGTGGAGATACGCGGCGGCGGTGCCAGCTCGCGCTTCGGTGTCGGCATAGATGAGGATATCGTTTTGGCTTCGTTGCGCGCGGTTGCCGGGGCCGTCAATCGTGTGCTGGCCGCGTCTGCGGCAACGGGCGAAACTCGGCGCGCCTGAACCCCGCCGCGGGGGGCGTTGTACGCAGCGTCCCCGGGAATTTACTGATTTTCGCAGAAGCATTGTCAGCGTGGCGCGCCGAGGCTCGGGGCGGTACGCTCGGGCGGGACCGTCGGCGGCAAGGAGGCCGCCGTCGAGCCTACAGGGAGGTATTCACGGCGTGTCCTGCCCGAGCGCACCGCCCCGGGCTGACAAACCTCTGCAAACACGACTAAGCCCAGGCGCGCGGAACACGCTACACTGCCCGCCATGTCCGCCGATAGCAAGCCATACACTGTCGACGAGGAGGCCCTGCGACTCTGGGAGTTCGCGCTCGCACTCTACGAGGTGGACGCGGTGAAGCAGGCCTGTCTCAGCGTCCAGGCGCGTTATGGGCTAAGCGTCAGCCTCCTCCTCGGCGCCGTCTGGGTTGGTGCCAATGGCTATGGTCGGCTCGGCGCCACGGAGCTCGAGACCGCGATTCGCCGGGGCATGGAGTGGCACCGGGAGATCATCGAGCCTCTGCGCGCGCTGCGCCAGCGCCTGCGCCAGCACCCGCTACAGGGGCAGGAGCGCCGAACGGAGAAGCTGCGCCATAGGCTGCTCGAGCAGGAGCTGGAGGCAGAGCGCATCGAGCAGCGGCTGTTCTTGGAGGATTTTCCGCCCGGCCGTGTTGCAGCCCCCGTGCAGGAGCGCTGGCGTGATGCCGCCGTCAATGCTGCGTTGCTTACCCGCAAGAGCTGCCCGCAACCCGAGCCGCAGGCGCTGGAGGCACTGGGCTGCATCCTACAAACGACGTTTCCCGGGATATCGGCGACCGGGCTCGCGCGCGAAGCCGAGGCTGTTTGGCGGGTCGGCTAGCGCAATGAACCCTGCCGCAGCAGCCGCCATAAAACACTCCAGCCGAATAGCAGCGGGTAGCGGCGCTGACGCGGCGTAAGCGCCAACGCGACCCCGGTATGCTGCTCGATCTTCCAGGCCAGGTAATCGGCTCCATTCTCGAAGGTAAACGCCGATTTCATCAACCGCAGCAAGCTCAGCGCGCGCCCCTGCGCCTGCCGTACCCGCCAGCCCCAGCCCGGCGAAGAACGCGTTCCTATCGGTAATCGATTGATATACCGGTCTGTACCTTCTACCGCCAGCATTCCTGGAATCGCGGGCAACGCCGCCGCCGTACGCCGGCGATAGTCTGACAGATCATGGCCCACCAGCTCGGCGGCTCGCCGCGGCGATTCCGGGCGCAGCTCGGCGCTGTAGCTCAACGCCAGTGCACGCTGCCAGCACTGCGCGCTGTCGAAACGCTCAGGCAGGCAGGGTAGCGTGCGCTCGATCAGCGTCACCACGGCGAGGGCCAAGGCGCGCTCGATTCGATCCCGACTTGCCGCATCGCGGGCATAGATCAAGCGCAGGGGTTGGGCGAAGCGCCCCCAGAGATAGGAATGGAACCACCGCGAAGTGCCAAGCTCCAAATCTTGCAGCGACAGCACGGCGCACTTGGCTCGCAGCATAGCGCCATCGGTATCGGCTGATTCGTGATAAAAGACGTTCGGCGGCAATAGCGCGTTGAGCCAACGCAGCAAGTAGCTGTCGTAGACCGCCGCGTAGCGATCGACGATGACATACAAATCCACCAATCCCGCGTTTGGCTGTTCACTGCGCCGACAGGAACCATAGAAAATAACGCCCGCGACCGCCGCTCCGAAGCGGGCGAGCATTTGCTCGCACAGCCGGTGCAGCGCGGGGGCTACGGCGCGCGCGCTCTGCGAGGCCACCTCCTCGATCAAGTCGGCGGGCGGATCCGGCCGCGCGCGCCTGTGCCGCATTCGCCCGTATCGCATCGACGATCCTCCACGCAGCATCAGAACGCTAGGAAAGTTACCCGACCGCCGTGCGACAAACGCAGCGGACCCCGCTCCCGCTGCGCCAGATAGCGCTCGCCATCGAGCACGAACCCACCGTCGAGATCGAGGGTCAAGGCATGAATGTTGTGGCTGAAATAGCCATCGCGCGCGCGCGGCGGTGACCTGCCACCGCCTCTGAGCACGGCCGGCAGGGAGCGCAACAGCCGTCTGGGTCGATACTCAATCGCGGTATAGTGCAGCGGCGCCGGCTCCATCCCCCAATAGGGCTTGGAGCGCAGCAGGAGGCGTTCCAAGGCACTGACGAGGATCAATAAATAGTCTCCCGCCTGCTTCGCGCCATCGTCCAGGTTTATTGTCAATCGGGCCGGTTGGATGCGGGTTCGGCTGCGCCGCAGCGATGAGAGCAGCAGCCGCGCGAAAGCCAGCCCGGGGCCAATGCTGCCGCCGGTGCCCAAGGCCGCGATCCGACGGTGAAAGAACTCCACCCCAGTGTGGATGGCGCCGGCGCCGAAGAACATGCCGTGCAGCGGCGCTGCGCCCGGTGCCGGCTCCACCCGCAGCACCGGGCGCTCGGTGCGCAGCGGCCCACTACGCGCTCCGGCTAGCCACGCGCCGATGGAGCGCAGTGCTTGCTGGGGTGTCGCGCGCGCACCCACATCGGCTGCTGTCATGTTAGTCGTGCCACCTGCAACGACCATCAGCGACGGTCGCTGCGCTGGTCCATCCGGTCCAAGGAGCCAGGTCAGCGCCGCCTGCAACGTTCCGTCGCCGCCGTTGATAACCAACAGCTCTACCCCATTAGCCAGCAGTTGTTGGATGCCGAGCGCCGTCTCAGCCGGGCACACCGCTTCGCGGTACACGGCACCCGGCAATCGTTGCGCCTCCTCTCGGACTTGGCGCAGGCGGCGCCGATTGCGCCCGCTGTTCGGATTGCAGAGCACGCCGATGCGCCGGGGCACAATGGCATTGGGCTCGTGAACCTGACTTCGACGCATCGGTTATGCCACGTTCCACGCGCAAATGGCCGATCCGTGCCGCCGGTGTTGCCTCATTGCGCCTTGCCAAGCGCCGCCAACGCGACAACCAGCAGGATCACGCTGGGCCCCAGCGCGATCAGTGGCGGGCTGAGATCCAGCAGCATACCGGCACTCGCGACGATCTGGTCTGCCAAGTACACGCCGATGCCCACAACAGCGCCCAGCGCGACCCGGCTGGCCGAGGGGGGGCCCCGGCGGGGCCCCCCCGGGGCCCCGGGAGCGGGGGGCGGGGGTGTGGGGCTAGGGGGGGTATTGGGCGAGCACAAGGGGGGGCCGTGC
>JAKDMK010000346.1 GCA_030452365.1 Nitrococcus sp. | reverse complement strand
CCGCCGCCGTCGGGGCCGCAGCCACTGGAAATGCTGTAATTCACCGGATTCAAAATAAAGATTGTCTTATGAAAACCATGTTAAACGACAAATCCGGCAAGATCGTGTTCCAGATTGTCCAGATTGGTTAAGGACATCCGCCATGCCTCCTAATCAAGACCTCACCGCGTTTCCCAAACTCAATGATGCCCAGATCGTGGCGTTGAGTAAATTTGCGACGCTTAAATCCTTTCAGGCGGGAGAGACGCTGTTTGCCGCGGGCGAACGCGATTTCAAATTCTTCATTGTGAAGAGCGGAGAAGTCGCCATCGTTGACCATTCCTCGGGTCAGGACAAGATCGTGACGATACACGAACCCAAAGAATTCACCGGCGATGTCGATATGCTGACCGGAAGGGTGGTCCTCGTCAGTGCCATCGCGCGCTCCGCCTGCGAAGTCTATGAGATTTCCGCCGCCGATCTGCGGCGCATTCTGAGTGAGATGCCGTCGGTGAGCGATATCCTGCTCAGCGCCTTTCTTATGCGCAGGCAGTTGCTTGAAGAATCCGGCTTCGTTGGTATCAGGGTCGTGGGTTCACGCTATTCTCAAGATACGCATCGAATTCGAGAGTTTCTGGCCAAAAACACGGTCCCCTTTACCTGGATCGATCTGGAGAATGATCCACGCGTGGATACGCTGCTTGCGCAGTTTCAGCTCAGCGCGGATGAGACACCGGTCGTGGCGTGCAGCGGCAAGGCAATCTTGCGTAATCCTTCCAGTGCCCAATTGGCCGACTGCCTCGGCATCAGAAAGCCGCTCGAACTGATGGTCTATGATCTCGTGGCCATCGGTGCCGGGCCGGCCGGATTGGCCGCTGCCGTTTACGGCGCCTCGGAGGGCTTGAAGACCCTGGTACTGGATATGACCGGTCCTGGCGGACAGGCGGGGGCCAGTTCCAGGATCGAGAATTACATGGGTTTTCCGAACGGTCTCTCCGGAGCCGATCTGGCCAATCGAGCGGTGCTCCAGGCGCAGAAGTTTGGCGCCACCTTGTCTGCCCCAACGGAAGTATTGGGCCTGCACAGTGAAAATGGCTACCACCTACTGCAACTCGAGAATGGCCAGGAGGTCTCCGCCAAATGCGTTCTGATTTCCACGGGTGCCTCGTACCGAAAGCTCACCGTTGACGGCTGCGAGCAGCTAGAGGGCAGAGGAGTCTACTATGCCGCGACCGCGGTGGAGGCGCAGTTGTGCCGCGGTGCTCCGGTTGTAATCGTCGGCGGTGGCAATTCCGCCGGTCAGGCAGCGGTCTACCTATCCGAACGGGCCAGCAAAGTACTGTTGCTCATTCGCGGCGGCGATCTGGGAAAGAACATGTCGCATTACCTTACTCAGCGGATCGATCACACAAGCAACATCGAAGTGCGACGCTTTACCGAGATTAGCAAGATACACAGCGTGCACGGTGACGAAGCGCTCGCCGCGGTTGAGCTGAGCTGCAGTCAACCCCATCAGTCTGACACCGTCGCATGCCTGGCAATCTTTGTCTTCATTGGCGCGGTGCCCCACACCACCTGGTTGCAGGATACCATTCAGCTCGATAAGGATGGATTCGTCAAAACCGGTCTGCAGGTTGCAGAGCCGGGAGTGTGGCCGTTACGTCGCCAGCCGTTTCTACTGGAGACCAGCCGCCCGGGCATTTTCGCCGCCGGCGACGTGCGCTGCGGCTCCATCAAGCGCGTCGCCTCGGCGGTGGGGGAAGGGTCGATGGCGGTGCAGTTTGTTCACGAATACCTGGCTTCAAGTTGAATGAGCAGGCATATCTTGAGTAACGTGGAGTTGAAAACATGGCGAAGACGTGTCCCCATCTGGATCAGATACAGCGAGTGACGCCGAGCGCAGCAGGTTGCGAGAATTGCCTGAAAACGGGCGATAGCTGGGTTCATTTGCGCCTGTGCCTCATCTGCGGCCATGTCGGCTGCTGTGACTCATCGAAGAACAAGCATGCCACCAAGCATTATCACAAGACGTCTCATCCGATCATTAGATCGGTTGAGCCCGGTGAAAACTGGAAATGGTGCTACGTCGATGAGCTTTTCATGCCTTAGCAGATGATTTGTAAGTATAACCTGACTTCCACGAGTAGGTTTTCCAATAACGAGGAGCCATCATGATTGTCATTTCCGCCGCCAGCGGGAAGCTGGGTCAAGCCGTCGCCGATGAACTGATCAAGCGTGTTCCGATCTCCGAGATACGACTCGCTGCACGCACCCCTTTGAAACTCGAGGCCTGGAAATCGCGCGGTGCAGCCGTTGTGCAAGCCGATTACGATGATCCTGCGAGTCTCAATGACGCTTTTGCGGGGGCGGAAGTGGTTTTCCTCATCTCCAGTGATGGACCGAATGACGTTCGCATTCGCCATCACAAGAATGCCATCGACGCGGCCAAACGCGTGGGCGTGAAGCGCATCGTCTATACCAGCTTCGTGAACCCGACCGCTGAAAGCAAGTTTACCTGGGCCATTCCCCATGTCGAAACCGAGCCTTATCTCAAGGCGTCGGGCGTTCCTTATACTATCCTGCGCGATAATCAGTACGCCTCGAATCTGGATGGCCTGATTGCTCAGACAAAGGAAACGGGCGTGTTTGCGCTTCCGGGCGCTACGGGTAAGGTAGCGTATGTTACCCACGTGGATATTGCAGCCGCCGCTGCCGCTGTTCTTACCCAACCGGGGCACGAGAACAAAACATACGAACTTACCGGCGCTGAGGCATTAGATGGTTTTGAAATCGCAGCGGTTATCTCCCAAATGGCAGGCCGCGAGATCAAAGCAGCGAATCCTCCACCGGAAGACGCCGCCGCGCATTTTCGTTCCATGGGGCTGCCGGAGTTTGCTGTCGCAGGCCTTGTGAGCATGTATGCGGCTGCGGAAGCCGGTGAATATGCAACGGTGACGCATGATGTGGAAACCCTGTCCGGCCGTCCCGCGGAGTCTGCCCGTGCGCATATCCAAGCGGTGGCTGGTTGACTGCCCTTCGTAACGTCTTGCTGGCCCTGAATATAAAGGAGTTCATCCGGTGAAAGCTTGTCAACTCAGAGACACCGTTGGCATAAGCGGGCTGATCTTGCGCAACGACCTTGAAAAACCCAAACCCGGCCCCGATGAGGTGTTGATTCGCGTGCGCGCAACTTCACTGAATTTTCGCGACTTCATCGTCGCACATGGCCAATACCCCGTTGGAGTGAAGCCTCACGTCATCCCGCTTTCGGATGGCGCGGGCGATGTGGTTGAGGTCGGACCAAATGTAAAAGCTGTACAGGCCGGGGATCGCGTTGCAGGTTGTTTTTTTCCTGATTGGATATCCGGGCCATTGACACAGGAGATTTTTCAACGTTCTCTGGGAGGACCCATTGATGGCATGCTGGCCGAATACGTGGCGCTTCCTGAACGCGCGGTCATACCGTTTCCCCCGCATTTGAACTACGAAGAAGCGGCAGCCCTCCCTGACGCGGGTGTGACTGCATGGCATGCGCTGGTGGAAGCCGGGCGAGTCCGG
>JAKDMK010000345.1 GCA_030452365.1 Nitrococcus sp. | reverse complement strand
GAACACCAGGATACCGAGCACCAGCGGCAACCAGCCGCCATCGAGGATCTTCAGCGTGTTGGCGCCGAAGTAGCTCAGGTCGATGACCAGGAACACCACCAGTATCAGCAACACCAGCAGGCGGTTCCAGCCCCACATTCGCCGGGCGACGACCATCACCAGCACGGTGTCGATGGCCATGGTGCCGGTGACCGCAATGCCGTAGGCGCCGGCCAGCGCATTGGACGAGCCGAAACCGATCACGGCCGCCAATACCGCCACCATCAGCACCCGGTTGATCGACGGCAGGTAGACTTGCCCGATGGTTCTAGGGGATGTCTGCACGACCTGCATCCGCGGCATGAATCCGAGCTGAACCGCCTGACGAAACACAGTGAACGCGCCGGAGATGACGGCTTGCGAGGCAATAACGGCTGCCGCGGTGGCCAAAGCAATCATGGGGTACAAGCCCCAGTCCGGCACCGCGTGGTAGAACGGGTTGTCGATGGCGCCAGGCTGCATCAGCAGCAGTCCACCCTGGCCATAGTAGTTCAAAAGCAGCGCCGGCATGACGAAGCCGAACCAGGCGGCGCGAATCGGCACTTTTCCGAAATGGCCCATATCCGTGTACAGCGCCTCGGCGCCGGTTACGCACAGCACGACCGAGCCGAGCGCCAGCAGCGCGACGTCGCTGTGGTGCAGCAGAAAGCGCATTGCATACCAGGGGTTGAATGCGCCCAGCACCGCGGGCACCTGGACAATGTTCCACAGGCCGATCGCGGCAAGCGACAGGAACCACAACACCATGACCGGACCGAACAAGGTGCCGACCCTGGCAGAACCGTGGCGCTGCAGCCAAAACAGGCCCAGCAGCACGGCCACGGTAATTGGCACCACCCAGCTCGATAGTCCCGGTGCCGCGACCTTGATGCCTTCAACCGCCGATAGCACCGAAATCGCCGGTGTTATCACGCTGTCACCGAAAAACAGCGCCGCACCGAGCAGCGCCATCAGCACTACTAGCTTGCGCATGCGGGTAGTGCCGCGTACCGCGCGCTGAGCCAGCGCCATCAGTGCCATGATGCCGCCCTCGCCCTTATTGTCGGCGCGCATCACAAGGGTTACGTATTTCACCGCGACCACCAGGATCAGGGTCCAGGTGACCAGGGACAGCACGCCGAGCACGGCGCTTGGCTGCGGGCGCAAACCGTGGGCGGGCAAAAAGGTTTCGTGCAGGGTGTACAGCGGGCTCGTGCCGATGTCGCCGAACACCACGCCGATCGCGCCCAGCAGCAGCATGCGCAGGCTCTCGGGCGAGTTGCCGTGGACGTCCTCGGTCGGCGTACCTGTGGCGGTAGGGTCCGGCTGTTCGGGGCGCCGCGCGGTGGTATTCATCGGAACCCTTTGTCTAGGGCTGTTGACATTCGCCCGCGACGCCGCGCCGGGGGCCACTTTTTGCGCAAGACAAGGCGTCGCGAGTGCAGTGTAGCCCAGCTACATAAGCGAGCGACACGAAATCGCAGGGAGCGATTTCGAACAGCCGCAGGCTGGCCCGCAGGGCGAGGTCCAGGGACGGACCTCTTAGGGCAGGATTGCCGGGAAATAGTTGCGGCCCTTCGGGTTGCGCCCAACAGCCGCCCATGCGTCGTTGGTCGTCGTTCATTTGGAAAAACCTAATGCAACAACCAAACTTCTTTCCTCGCGCCTTGGTCTGACTCTGGGCCGCCATGCTGCCACACAAACCAGCGGCAACGAACTGGTTTAGCAAAAGTCATGGGTACGGTAGGGTTGGCCTGAGAACTGGCGGGCGCTTTCTCAGGCCGGTCCACGCCGTATGCTGCAGATGCTGGCATAATCGCCTTATCGTTGCGCAGCCCCTGTGCACCGGGCAGGGCTGCAGGCCTGGGGCAGGCGTTAAGCAGGCGCATAGTAGCGCAGCGCCGGTCAACAGCGCGTATGCACGATAGTTGCGCATTGCGGTGAACGTGCGCACGGGATGGATTATCATGAACTCGCGTTTCGAGGCTCGCGCCAACCACCATTAGCCGGACAACATTATATGATCGAGATTCCCGCCTACCAGCGCCGCCACAGTGTGCCCGTGAATGTCGGTGGTGTCATCGTCGGCGGCGATGCCCCTGTGGTCGTCCAGTCAATGACCAATACGGACACCGTCGATGAAGTTGCCACCGCGATCCAAGTCGCCGATCTGGCGCGCTCCGGCTCTGAGCTGGTACGCATCACCGTGAATACCGAGGAGGCTGCCGCGGCGGTCCCGCGCATCCGTCGTCGGCTCGACGATATGGGTGTGCGCGTTCCACTGATCGGAGATTTTCATTTCAATGGGCACAAGCTGCTTGCCCGCCATCCGAGCTGTGCCGAGGCGCTGGCAAAGCTTCGAATCAATCCCGGCAACGTGGGCAAGGGTAGCCGGCGCGATCCTCAATTCGCAACGTTGATCGAGATCGCGAAGGATTGCGGCAAGCCCGTGCGCATCGGCGTCAATTGGGGCAGCCTAGATCAGGATCTGCTAGCGCGTATGATGGACGACAATGCCCGCTGCTGCGAGCCTCAAGGCCCCGCCGCGATCATGAAAACCGCTTTGGTTCGCTCGGCCTTGGACAGCGCCGAGAAAGCCGAGGCATTAGGCTTGCCGCACGACAGAATCATTCTTTCCTGCAAAGTGAGCGGGGTGCAGGACTTGGTCACCGTCTATCGTGATCTAGCGGCGCGCTGCGATTTCGCACTTCACCTTGGCCTTACTGAGGCCGGCATGGGCTCCAAGGGCATCGTCGCCTCTACGGCTGCATTGGCACTGCTGCTGCAGGAGGGCATCGGTGATACCGTTCGCATCTCTCTTACACCCCAACCGGGCGAGTCGCGCACCCGCGAGGTCATTGTGGCGCAGGAGATCCTGCAGACCATGGGATTGCGCGCTTTTACCCCACTCGTAACCGCTTGCCCCGGTTGCGGCCGGACCACCAGCACCTTCTTTCAGAGCCTTGCATCCGATATTCAAAGCCACGTTCGTGAGCGCATGCCCCAGTGGCGGCGTGAATACCCAGGCGTAGAGCAGATGACACTCGCCGTGATGGGCTGTGTGGTCAACGGGCCTGGTGAGAGCCGCCACGCGAATCTCGGCATCAGCCTCCCGGGGACCGGCGAGAAACCCGTGGCGCCAGTCTACGAGGATGGGCAAAAGACGGTGACCCTACGTGGGGATAACATCGCCGAGGAGTTCAAGGCGATCATCGAAGCGTACATCGAGCGCCGCTACGGCTTGTCCGAGAGCCACGCGGCAGAATGACTCAATGCTTTAGGTACTGGAGCTTGTCGGTCACCGCGCGCTCTCTGCCAACATGACTGAGGCACGCTTAGGCTCACTTGCCGCTATGGAAGCTGCCAGATGAGCACCTCGACGATCGCTCCGTCGTCGCGGATATCCGTGGTTCGGGTGCGCAGCGAAGCCTTCATACATTGCATCGTCGCAATATATAGGGCTGCTGTCTATTGACGCGGTACGGAGTGAATTCACCAGCCGTCTTTAGGCCGTCCCGTG
>JAKDMK010000063.1 GCA_030452365.1 Nitrococcus sp. | reverse complement strand
TGCGCAACCCGCTTGCCCGGCGTCTTCGAGCCAGCCCCCGGCGACTGGGGACGCAAGCGCATCCCCGTCGCACTGCACCGACACCGCGCAGTGTAACTACGGTCAACCCCTGCTGCGTCGGCACAAGCGCAGAACGCGGTGCACCGCCGGATTCGGAGGAATCACCTACGTTCGTAATACTCGCCCAATGCGACGTCCTTCCGACCGCAACCCTGAAGACGCCCAGCGCTTTACCGCGTGGACGCACCAAATGGAAACCCGCCTGATCCTCAGAAACGGGCCATTGGGACGGAAAGCGCACTGTTGATCGACCTCGATGGGGTGCTGCCGCAGCTGTGGGCGCTATGTAATCTAGGGGTGCGTCTGGCGCTCGATGACTTCGGCATCGGCTATTCCTCTTTGAGCTACCTCAACCGCCTGCCGGTGCACCGACTCAAGATCGATGGCAGCTTCGTAAGCCAGTTGCACGTCGAGCGCACGCGACAGCTGGTGCGCGGCATCGTGGAGATCGCGCACGGGATGGGGCTGGCGGTCACCGCGGAGGGAGTGGAAGCCCATGATCAGGCAGAGATATTGTGTGCCATGGGCTGCGACGAGCTGCAAGGGTTTTTGTACGCGCGACCGGTTCCGACTGAGGAGGTGCCATGGGCCCGGTTTGGCGGGGGTGTGGAGCATCCTCGGGACGGCGGTAACCTTTGAGCCATCGTACAGGAGCGCCGCAGCCATCCGCACGCACCATATTCGTCGCGCCCCAGGAAACCTCAGGGCAGTTCGGTTGTCTTATACAAATACCTTAGCACGTTAAGCAGGCACCACATGATGGTGGATGCAAACGCTGCCCCCTAAGTGGGGCAGCAAAGGGCGGCGAATCACGTTCGCAAAGTGGGAGATCGGTATGAGCTGGGATAATGTTAAAGCTGATTGGAATCAGAATGTAGGCCAAGTACGGATATATTGGGACAAGCTGACCGAAGATGAGCTACACGAGGTCAAAGGCGACCGGAATCGGCTGATCGAGATGATTCATCGCAAGTACGCAATCCCCAAGGACGACGCCGATGAGCAAGTGAAGGTATTTGAGAGCCGATTTGAGGAACCCCATTTCAAGCAGGAGCACCCCTACTACGAGCAGTCAACGGGGGAAAACACCCCTGAAGGTGGCAGAGGATAAAGCGTCCCAACGACGGGCTCTGCTATTGCAAACGGCAGGTATTTATCATCCCGGCTCCCTGCCTCCGGACACAGATCCGGGGGTAGGGAGCTTGAATAGCCCAAGTTGACGAACTGCTACGCACAATCCGCGCGCATCATCTTCGCCGTCTATTGGCCGGGAATACGAAGAAATTTGAACCCAGTCCCATTGTCATGGGTTTCAACGTGATAACAAGTAGAGGCGTTCGCCTGCTGCAATTGATCGGCAGAAGACACAAGCCAGGAGCTGGTACCAGGCTTTGAATTCGACTTGGACTACTGGGACGATTGCGCCTGCGGCTCAGGGCTGGAGCTCAGCATTGAACAATGCCTCATGCGACGTGACCATGCCCACGCTACTCATAGCCTGGGACAAGCGGCGGATCACCGTATCCAAACTACTGCGGCTGGATTACGGTTTCCTCATGCGCGGCAGCTGTCGGCTTCCTTAAAGTGGCTGCCAATAGACGCAAATAAGAAGTCACTGCATCGGTAAGGAGATAGGAATGAAGGGAGTAAGGAAAGCATCTATCGTGGTCGGCGCCGTAGCGGCATTCGCAGCGAGTGCGCAAGCGGCTTCGATGCCAGGCGGGCCGTATGTGGGCATCGTTGGCGGATACCAGAGCACGGCTCTTGACGTGTCTACCGCATTGGGTGGCACTACTGTAAAAGTCGATTCACTCGCGCTCACGGGCGCGCGCGCCGGCGCTATCCTAGGCTGGGGCGCCTGGGGCAACGATATCTACGGCGCCTTGGAGGTGAACGGCGCAATGAGTTTCGCCGAGGGCAATGTACGCGCGAACGGCGACAAACTGAACTTGGAGAGCAAGGAGACATATGGTGCTTCCGTGCTCTTCGGCCACCGTGTGGTTTCTGGGGCTTTGCTCTATGGCCGCGTCGGCGTGCAAAGGATGAAGGCTACGGTAAGTAGTGGCGGTGAGTCTGATAACGAGTGGTTTAACGGCATACGGGCGGGGGTCGGCGGAATGTGGGCGCTCTCGGATGCAGTCGCCTTTCGCCTCGAGTACACGCACGCCTTCTATCAGTCGGAAAAATGGGAAGGCGCGGGGTCGAGCGTGAAGCTCGATCCACGTGAGAATATATTCCAGGCCGGATTCACCGTGGGCTTCTAGTCGCCTTCTTGCCGTAGTTCGGAGTGAACGCGACATGGTACTTACGCTCCGATCAACTGCGGCTTAGACTTCTAACTTGTCTCATGGAAACTCCCTCTCGTGATGCTTGGGGGCTCACGTGAGGGAGTTCTTCATGGGACTGCCGGGACTGTCAAACTGCTCCTGCCTCCGCGGTAGAACCGGCGGTTCTCCTATTTTGGTACAGCCAGATGGATCCCGGGTTCCGCCGGGATAACGGCGTGGAACAAGAATCGCCGAGATTCCACGTTGAGCTTCAGCCATTGCCTCATGTAGAACTATACAAAGGGTACAACGAGGGCGAAGGTGATAACACCGATTAATGTACGACCCGGCACGCAAAATCGTTCACATCGACATGGATGCCTATTATGCGTCAGTCGAGCAGCGGGACGACCCACGCCTGGAGGGGAAGCCCGTTATCGTTGCCTGGCGCGGTGCGCGCTCGGTGGTATGCGCCGCGAGCTACGAAGCGCGCAAGTTTGGCGTGCGATCTGCGATGCCCGCGGTTCGAGCCGCGAGATTGTGCCCGCGGGCAATTTTCATCGCACCGGATTTTATGCGCTACAAGGCGGTATCAAAACAAATTCGAGCGATCTGCTCTCGCCATACCGACTTAATAGAGCCGCTGTCGCTTGATGAGGCGTATCTGGATGTCACCTCCAACAAGCAGGGTATCGCCAGTGCTACCGGAGTGGCCGAGTCGATCCGGGCCGCGATCCGGGAGGAGCTGTTGCTCACGGCCTCCGCCGGAGTGGCTCCCAACAAGTTTTTGGCCAAAATCGCTTCGGATTGGCGCAAGCCAAACGGCCTGTTTGTCGTTCGACCCCAGCAGGTGGAAGCCTTCCTTGGCCCGCTTCCCGTTTCCCACCTTCCCGGCGTCGGCAAGGTCATGGCTAAACGGTTGGCGGCAATGGGGATCGCCACGGTAGGCGAGTTGCGCACGTTGCCGCCGGTCGCCCTGGAGTGCCGCTTTGGTCAGTGGGGCCGCCGGCTGCATGAGCTCTCTTTAGGAATCGATCTGCATCCGGTGATTACGCAGCGCCCGGCGCTGCAGGTATCGGCTGAAGATACATTGGAGCGTGATCTTCGGCTGGACGAGACCGAGCCGCATATCCGCAGGCTCTCCGAGAAGGCGTGGCGCTCCTATCAGAAGCAGCCGGCGCGGGTCGCGCGAACCGTTGTGCTCAAGCTCAAGACCTCGCGGTTCAGAACGCTCACTCGCAGCCTTACGCTACGCGCGCCGCCGACCACGGCTGTTGATGTTGCGGATATCGCTTGCACACTGCGCGAACGCGTTGCGCTGCCTGCAGAGACACTCTACCGGCTGGTCGGTGTCGGCTTGTCCGGGCTACTCGATGCTGAGCGGCTCGGTGCACAAGGCGATCTCTTCCGCAGAGAATAAGTCTATCCTGGAACCTTGAGCACGATCTTGCCGATATGCTCGCCTGCCTCCATCAAGCGATGCGCCTCCGCGGCGCGCGCGAGTGGAAAAACCGCGTGAATGATGGGCAGGCAACGGCCCGCCGCCAGAGCCGGCCACACCTTGGCGCGAAGATCAGCGGCGATTGCGGCCTTCTCCTCGGCGCCGCGGGATCGCATGGTGGAACCGGTCACGACCGCACGATTGAGCACGAGCGCCTGAAGATCCACGCGCTCGGCCGTGGTGCCGCCGAGGAAACCGATTATTACCAGCCTTCCATCCCGGGCCAGGGTGGCGATATTGCGCTCGAAATAGGAGCCGCCCACGATATCGAGGATGATATCGACGCCGCGGCCATCGGTTAGCTGGAGCACGGCTTGGGCGAAATCCTCAACGCGGTAATTTATGGCCTTCGCGCCCAGCCTGCGGATTGCGGCGCATTTCTGCTCGCTGCCTGCGGTGGCAAAGGCACGCAGGCCGAATTCCCGGCAGAGCATCAGTGCGGTTGTGCCGATCCCGCTGCTACCGCCATGAATCAGCACGTAGTCGCCCGCCGTGGCCCGCGCGAGCCGGAACAGATTGGCCCAGACGGTGAAAAAGGTCTCGGGAACCGCGGCGGTTTCGATCGGTCCAAGATTTCGAGGGCGCGGCAAGGTCTGGCCAAACGGCAGTAGGCAATACTCTGCGTAGCCGCCGCCGTTGGTCAGCCCGCAAACCGCGTCGCCGAGCGCAAATCCAGAGACGCCATCGCCGATTGCGACTACTTGGCCGGCGATTTCCAGGCCCGGCGTCGGATTCGCGCCGGGCGGCATCGGGTAGCGCCCCAGGCGCTGGATCACATCGGGCCGGTTGACGCCCGCCGCCTCGACTCGAACGAGCAGCTCACCCGCGCCAGGCACAGGCACCGGCACAGTGCTCCGCTGCAAGACCTCGGGGCCGCCAGGCAACGTGATCGCAATCTCGGTCATTCTTTTCGGTAAAGAGGTTCGGCTCATTCCGCCTCCGTCTGCAGTCCGCAAAACTCGAGTCGCCGCGCATGGCAAAATACATGACCCTTATGGTGCTCGCTTTGATCCTGGTGTTTGGGGGTATCTTTGGCTGGAAGGCCTTTGTGCGCGCCCAGGTCGGCGAGGCGCTTGCCAACAGTGAGCCACCACCGGTCACGGTGACCGCCACCAAGGCCGAAGTGGCCACCTGGCAGCCGACACTGTCCGCTATCGGCACGCTGCGCGCCGTGCAGGGAGTGGACATGATTTCCGAGGTCGCGGGCCGCGTCGAAACCATCAAATTCGAATCCGGTACGCGCGTGCAGCAGGGCGACGTGCTGATCACGCTCGCTGCCGGTGTCGATCTGGCCGAGCTGAGCCGCCTGCGGGCAGAGGAAGCGCTCGCGCGCGCGGCGCTCGCCCGCCAGCGCCATCTGGCGGAGACCAACGTTGCCTCCGAGGCGGCACTGGACGAGGCGCTCGCGCAGTTCAAAAGCATCCAGGCACAGATCGCGAGCCAGCAGGCGCAGATCGACAAAAAGACCGTGAACGCGCCGTTCACCGGCACGCTCGGTCTGAGGCTGGTCGATATCGGCGAATATCTCACGCCCGGAGACGACATCGTCACGCTGCAAAAGCTGGAGCCGATTTACGTGGATTTCGCCCTGCCCCAGCAGTTCTTGCCTCGGGTGGACGAGGATCAGCGGGTGCGTTTCATCGTCGACAGCTATCCCGAGAACGCCTTTCCCGGCGCCATCGTCGCGATCAATCCGAAGGTCGATCCCGCGACGCGCAATTTTCATCTGCGCGCCATCCTGCGCAACGACGAGCGGCTGCTGCGCCCGGGAATGTTCGGCGACGTGGCCGTGCTGCTGCCCGAGCGTGAGCAGGTCCTGACCCTGCCGCAGACGGCGATCACCTACAACCCCTACGGCGATTCCGTGTTCCTAGTGCAGCCGCCGCCGGCGGCTTGCCGGTGCAGTTCGTGATTGGCGCCACCGACGAGCCGCGGCGCATCTACGACATCGCACGGGAGCTACAATTACGCGCCGATCGTAGCGGTCGGTTTCTGTTCACCGATCTCGATCTCGAATACAACCGTCCGCAAGTCGAGATTCATATCGACCGCGACATGGCCGCCGCGCTGGGCCTGAACATGCGCGAGCTTGCCGCTGATCTGGGCACCATGCTGGGCGGCGGCTTCGTCAACCGCTTCAGTATTCAAGGCCGAGCCTACAAGGTGATCCCGTAGGTCGAGCGCGCATTCCGCCTGAATCCCGATCAGCTCAAGCACTATCAGGTACGCACCGAAAGTGGCGAGATGGTGCCGTTATCCACGCTGGTCACGCTCGAAACGACGGTCATGCCGCAGCAGCTCAACCGGTTCCAGCAGTTGAACGCCGCGACCCTGAGCGCCGTGCCCGCGCCCGGTGTAACCTTGGGCGAGGCCCTATCCTTGCTCGAGCGCGAGGCCGCGGAAATCTTTCCGCTGGGTTACAGTATGGATTACGCGGGTCAGTCCAGGCAGTTCGTGCAGGAGGGCGGCACGCTGGTGTTGACGTTCTTCCTTGCCATCCTCGTGATTTATCTGGTGCTTGCCGCGCAATTCGAGTCGTTTCGCGATCCGCTCATCATGCTGGTTTCCGTGCCGATGTCCATCTCCGGCGCGCTGATCTTCCTCGCCCTGGGCTTCAGCACCATCAACATCTACACTCAGGTCGGGCTGATCACTCTGATCGGCGTCATCAGTAAGCACGGCATTCTGATGGTGGAGTTCGCAAACCAGTTACAGATACGTGAAGGTCTGGACAAGCGCGAGGCCATCGAGCAGGCGAGCGCGATTCGGCTGCGCCCGATCCTGATGACGACCGCCGCGCTGGTGCTTGCCGTGGTGCCACTGATCATCGCCACCGGCCCCGGCTCGCAGGCGCGCTTTTCCATTGGCTTGGTGGTCGCTACCGGCATGACCATCGGCACGCTGTTTACCCTGTTCGTGGTGCCAGCGATCTACATGCTGTTCGCCAAAGATCACGCACACGAGCATGAGGCAGCCACTGCTCGGCATTCAGCGCAGGGGCGGCGGCCGTGAGTTTCACGACCATCCTCCTGCATCGATTACGTGACCCCCCATATCAGGCCGGCCGTTCCGCGCCCCCTAGCTCCTTGCCCCCTGCTTGGCGCGCAGCTCGCTCTCGCCTTGGCGGGCGTCCGCACCGCGCGTATCCTCGTGGCTTCGGTAATACTCAGCCGTCTCCCGAATGATTTCGTCGAGTTCCTGCCGCGGTTCCCAGCCCACATCGCGCGCATTCTTGAGGTGCGGCAGTTTCTCGATGCTTTCTGCCTCGAAGTAGCGAGGGCCGTAGATCTCTCGCGCGTCGACGTAGACGATCGGCGAAGAGCTGCCGAGCAAGTTCTTTACGCGGTGGGCCAACTCCTCGACCGATATCTCGTTATTCGGATTGCCGACGTTGAACACACGCGGCTTATTCAGCACCTCGTCCGTCACGTGTTCCGTCAAAAAGCGCGCGAAGTCGCGTGCTCCGAGGAACGCTCGCTTCTGCTTTCCGCCGGCGAACACGGTAATGGGTTGGCCGCCAAGTGCCTGCTGAACGAACGTGGGCATGACAAATCCACCGGCGCGGCTCTGCATAGGCCCGACGACGTTGAACGGCCGGATAATTACCGATCGCAGGCCTCGCGTTTGGCTGTTCATCACGATTGCTTCGCTGGTCAGCTTCGCGAGAGCGTACTCGATTCGAGCGTTGTAGTAAGGAGGAACACGAATGTCCTCCGCCTCGACGAGAAGACCGCTCTTGCCATAGACCTCCGCGGAGGAAAAATAGATGAGGGGAACGCCGGCCTTGCAGCACTCCTCCACCACGAGTGCTACGTCGCGGACGATGTCTTGAGCAATGGTCCCCTCGTTGTCGAGAATCGACGCCGGCCCGACGTGGCTCGCCGCGTGTACAATCAGATCGTACTGCCCTAGCCCGCGACCATCCGCGAGAAAGTCCGACACGGACATCTCCGTGATGTCCAGATCAGCATAGCGGGACGCCAATTCGCTTCCATCCGTGACGTTGGACACCATGGAGTCGACGATATGGACCCGGCTACCCGCTTGAAGAAAGTCCTCGGTGATAACCGCGCCGATGAAGCCCAGTCCTCCCGTAATCAACACCCGGTCGCCCGACCGTTGCACCCCGTTGCTGGCAATGTTTCTTTTCATGTCAATGTTCCCGTTCAAGCGAATGTTTCTTTCGAGTTGTGGTCAACCTTTACCGACCGATGGTGCCTACGGCCGCGGCCGTAAGCACGTTGATCGCCCCCGCCGGGCACGGCGAAGTTACTTGAGGGTGTGACAGCTACTTTCATGGATAGTTCGGAAACTCTTTCTCGAAACCATCGGGTCGACTTTTCGCCGGTAGCTACTCACGGCCCACATTATCCAATCAGACGATACAGCGCAAAATCTGGAACCCTTCGGCATACTCAGCCCCGATGGCGGAACCTCGGAGTGTTGCAAGGTGCCGAGCAATCTCCGGGCTGCGAACATCCGGTGCGCAGCGCAGCACGGATCGGTAGAGTCGAATCGATTCCAGCTTACGATCAATGCCGCTAGCGATGTCAACATACAATGACGGCCGGAACTGCGTCAATGTCCACGAGAGTTTCGGGAATTCGTACGTGACAACCAGCTTGGCAAGATGCTTGCCGAGCTTCACGGGGATGGGCCGCGTGGCGGCGAGGCCCGCCTGGAAGCAGGCGCGATGGTCCTGATCGTAATCTTCTCCGTGTGGCAAAAGAACCAACTCGGGCCGGAGCTCGTCGATCTCTCGTTCGAAGCAGTCGACGAGATCGCGCTGCGGGAGCGTGTCCAGCTTCTCGATTAGATCTTCACCTCCATAGACCACCTTTGACTCAAAGCCGAGCAATTCGCTTACGGCTTCAATCTCATCCAACCGCTGTTGCAGGGACGTTTCGGTGTCGCGGCCGTAGTGATGGAAGCCATCGACCGCCATGAACAGCACTCGGCTTCTGCACCCCGCATCGGCAAGACGGGCAAGGAGTCCACCGGCGCCGAGCGCCTCGTCGTCCGCATGGGGGGCGATGAGAAGAGCAGATCGAATGGTGGAGAGATCGAACATTGGCGTTGCTCCCTGGTGCGCTGGCAGTTCTCACAATACGCTCGCGCCCAACAGCGCATTTACGAGTAAGTGCCCTAAATTTATCGGTTTAGGTCGCCAAGGGGGGTACATGAGGCCTGTCGCTCGGCGGGCAGCACGCTGTTTAGACAAAATGTTAGATTTTTCAACAGCTTCTTTGGAACAAAGATTGTCGTATAACGTCCAGTATAAGGCAAACTTCAGGCGTGTCCAATGCAATGTGAATTTATTC
>JAKDMK010000344.1 GCA_030452365.1 Nitrococcus sp. | reverse complement strand
GCGCCTACAGTTACCGCGAAATCGCCGCGTATCGCGGACTGCATTTAGCCACGGTAGGGCGTATCGTCCGTAGGCACTGGATGCAACAATACGAGAACTGACCCCGGCATCCCGCATCCACATCCACATCAGCCTCTTTGTCTTCGCTGGGAGCCCTGACGGGCTGCCAACAGACCGGGCTCTAGCATTAAATACGCTCTCAAGAGCACTTTATGCCAGTTAGAATGCCCTTGAAAGATTTTTCTTTGACTCTTTCCCCGCCAGCATGGTATCTGTTGGGGAGTGCCATTTTTTATCGGTGACCCATGACCGCCCGCAACAAGCTGCTGACCGCACCGCCCTACGCCGTAGAACAGACGCTCAATCGGCTGGGCGCGAACCTGCGCACGGCACGCCTGCGGCGGAATCTCACCCTCGATGACATGGCGGAGAAGATCGGCACCGGCACACGCGCCGTTGCCGACGCCGAAAAAGGCAAGCCCTCAACCGGCATCGCCGTCTACGCGGCGATGCTGTGGGCGCTCGATCTACTCGACCAGATCGCCGACGTGGCAGCACCTGAAAAGGACGGCGAAGGCCAGACCCTCGCATTGTCCCGCGAACGCGCCCGCGCCCGTCCAACGGCGGGAGCAAAGACAGGGCTAGACAATGACTTCTGAAGCCCCTACCGAATGCTTTGTCTACATCACCCTGCCCGGACAAACCGAGCCGGTGACCGCTGGCCGCTTCGCGCTGACCACGGACCGCAGAGGAACACCCGAGGGGCGCTTCGTCTATGGCCGCAGCTACCTTGAACGTCCGAACGCGGTGGCTCTCGATCCCATCGAGCTGAAGCTATCGCCCCGTACCTACTCAACGGTGGTGCTCGGCGGTGTCTTCGGCGCGCTGCGTGACGCGAGCCCGGACTATTGGGGTCGCCGCGTCATCCAGCGCCATCTTGGCAAGGCGCAGCCGGGAGATATGGAGTACCTGCTGTACTCCCCGGATGACCGCGCCGGGGCACTCGGTTTCGGTTTGAACCAGACACCCCCCGCGCCGAAGCGCACCTTCAACCAGACCCTCGATCTTGAAAAGGTGCAGGTCATCGCCGATGCGATCATAGCCGACGAGGACCTACCTGTCGGTGCTGCTGCCGCCGGTGAGGATGATCATCATGCTGCCGATGATCACGATCAAGTCGAGAAGCTGCTGGTGATCGGCACCTCGATGGGCGGCGCGCGCCCGAAGGCCGTTGTCGAAGACGAGGCCGGACTATGGATCGCAAAGTTCAACCGGCCCGATGACACATGGAACTGTGCAAGGGTCGAGCATGCGATGCTGATCCTCGCGCGGTCCTGCGACCTTACGACAGCCGAAAGCCGGGTCGTTGGCGTCGGCGGACGGGATGTCTTGCTCGTCAAACGCTTCGACCGCGAGAAGACAGAAGCCGGATACCTGCGCACACGCATGATCTCCGCCTTAACGCTGCTGCGCGCAGAAGACAACTACCAGGCACGCGACAAGTGGTCCTATGTGCTACTCGCCGAAGAAATTCGGCGCGTCTGCACCGAGCCGGCGCAGAACGCAGCCGAGCTGTTCCGCCGTATGTGCTTCAACGCGTTGATCTCGAACATTGATGATCACCCGCGTAACCACGCGCTGATCGCTAAGGACGCCGACTGGAAGCTTTCCCCCGCCTATGACCTGACGCCTGCAGTGCCGGTCAGCATGGACCGGCGCGATCTTGCAATGGAGTGCGGCGATGCTGGGCGCTTTGCCCATGCCGACAACCTGCTCTCGCAGAGCGCGCGATTCTTGCTTGACCCGGTACTGGCCGCAGGCATATTGGGTGCGATGGAAGCGCAGGTGCGCAGCGCCTGGTATGCCACGGCCCGCGCTACCGGCGTTTCAGAAAGGGACTGCGAGAAGATCGCAGGCGCATTCGCCTACCCGGGCTTCCGTCAACAACAAGCGCAACAGGGAAGGACATGAGTATGGCGGCGCAGGACAAGACTTACGAGCGTGGCTCCGAGTGGCGGAAATGGGACTTGCATATCCATACGCCCGCCTCCTTCCACTGGAAGGGCGCGAAGTTCGACGCTGAACCTGACTCTGCAGCGAACCGAACCCTGGTGGACGAGATGGTCGCCGCGCTCAACGCTGCCGAGCCAGCAGTGTTTGCGCTGATGGACTATTGGACGTTTAACGGTTGGCTCGCCCTCAAACGTCGTCTCACGCAACCGGGAGCACCGACGCTGACCAAGACCGTCTTCCCTGGCATCGAGCTTCGTCTCGCAGCACCGATGAAGGAACGCCTGAATGCGCACGTGCTGTTCTCGGACGAGGTGGACGATCAGGTTCTGCGCGATTTCAGGGCAGCACTCAGGTTGGAGATCGTTGACCGACCGCTTTCGAATGCCGCGCTGATCGAGCTGGCGCGCAAAGTGGGTGTGCCGAAGCTTGAGCACCACGGCTTCAAGAAAGACGAGGTTGACGGAAATGACGGTGTCGCCCTGCGGGCAGGATCAAGCATCGCTGAGATCAACTGCGAGAGCTACAAGGAAGCGATCAAGAAGGTGCCCAATGGATACGGCATCGGCTTCATGCCGTATGACACCAGCGACGGACTCAATGAAGTCAAGTGGCAGGACCACTACGCCTTCTTCTTGGGCTTGTTTGAAAGCTCCCCGATCTTTGAGTCGCGGAACCTTGATCTACGTGGCGCCTTTGTCAACGAAGAGACCCCAGGCAATGTCAAGTTCATTAACGACTTTCAGTACGGCCTCGGGAACGTGCCGAGGCTTGTTGTCTCCGGCAGCGATGCGCACTGCTTCGTTGGTGTGAAAGGGAACAACGACAAGCGCGGCTACGGCGACTTCCCGTCCGGCAAGGCAACTTGGATCAAGGCCGATCCAACGTTCCGGGGTCTTCAGCAAGCGATTCTGGAACCGGCAAAGCGTTCGTTCATCGGAGAACATCCACCCAAGCACGTCGAGATTGCCACCAACAAGACTTACTTCATCGACTCCGTCTCAATCAACAAGGGCGGGGGCGCGGGCTGCGCAGGTACGTGGCTTCACGACACGAAGCTGCCCCTCAACTCCGATCTGATCGCGATCATTGGCAACAAGGGCAGCGGCAAGAGCGCGCTGGCCGACGTGCTCGCCCTGCTCGGCAACTCGCGGCAGAAAACACATTTCTCTTTCCTGAAAAAGGATCGCTTCCGTGGCAAGTCCGGCGACCCGGCGAAGCACTTCGTCGGTCGTTTGGCTTGGCTTGACGGAAGTTCCGAGGAGCGAAACCTGAACGACGATCCGCCTGACGACAAGGTGGAGCTGGTCAGGTACATCCCGCAAGGCCATTTTGAGGAACTGTGCAATGCGCATGTCTCAGGCCGATCGGATGCCTTCGAGAATGAACTCAGGGCGGTGATCTTCTCGCACGCGGGAGAAGCCATTCGGCTAGGCGCGCTCGATTTCGATCAGCTCATAGAGCAACAAGAGACCACCTTTCGGCACCAGCTCAATGAGTTCCGGAAAGACCTGCGAACAGGCATAGGGGTCGAA
>JAKDMK010000343.1 GCA_030452365.1 Nitrococcus sp. | reverse complement strand
CCGTCACCCATCACCCGTCACCCGTCACCCATCACCCATCACCCGTCACCCGTCACATCAAGCCAGCTGACTGCTAGAACCACAGAATTACCGCGGCCACCGCAAACGCGATTACAGCGCCGACAAGTGCGAGCCACTTCCATGTCAGCTCGAATGATGCAGCGCGCGAGGATGTTTGCACAGCAGGCGAATGTTCTCCGTAGGAGCGCTGCCGAGCCACGAATGCCGCGTGACGTTGCTCCACCTTCTCTGTCACGTCAAGCTCCATCATTAGTACCTCGGCTTCGCTATCGGTTACTGAATCTGACTCCGGCTCAGGGGGGTCCTGCTCGGGCGTAGAAGCATGCAACGAGCGATCCTCGGCAACGCTGAGGAACTCGTCAGCCATCTCCCCGGGCGTCCCGAGCGGCACATTGCCCCAACCGGTGGCCGGATCCACTTCGTTGGTCGTAGAGGCTGGCGCGACCAGTGACCACGGATTGACCTGGCCCTCGGGACGCAGAGCTGATCGCCCCGCCTCTGCCCGCCGGCGATGTTCCTCAGAGCGCTTGAGTGCATGTTTGAGTCGACTAATCAGTCGGCTACGTTCCTGCTCGGCTAGGCTATTCGTTTTCTCCTGTTGCTGGTGACTGCACTCAAGCTGGCGGCGCTCCTCGCGTTCACGCTCGAACTGCCGGCGCAATTCGCAGAGCTCCTGGTCGAGTCGCTCAACCTCCTCCTCCGCGGTTTTCCAAGCAATGGTGGTGGCTTCGCGCTGGCGGTCGACTTCCGCACGGGCCTGTTCCTCGCTGTGCTGCTCCAAGCTCTCCAAACTCTGCTGCAGCTCATGCAAGCGGCGCAGTGCATGGTCCGCCTCCACCCGGGCGGCCTTGAATTCGGCTGTTAGATAAACGACCTGCTCTTCTGCCCGCTTGCGCCGACCGACCTCCGCGGCTTGGAGGCGGATCGTCTCTTCTTCAGAGCGCCGGCGTACGGCTTCGAGCTCACCACGATAGTAGGCAGCCACCTCCTCCATACGCAGCTGGGTTTTTTCAAGCTCTGTCTGCAAATGCGCAAGCGATTCATCCTGCGCCTCTCGCCTGGATCCCAGCACTGCTCTTGGCCTCCTGCCGTGTGGTGCCGCCATACCCGTACTTTTCGCGCGCTGCGCCAGAGTCGCTAGCGATAGCCATCGCTTTCGAGATCTACGCCGCTCGCTAAAGTATCGACATAAACGACAGAGGTATCGATGCGTCCATCTGCATACAGCTGCAGCCAGCGGAATCCCGGTGGCGCATCATCGATGGCAAAATCCCGCTGCTGGGGTTTGAACTGAACGCAGGTCGACGGACTGGCGAGCAAGCGCACACCGCTGCGGACGGCCTCAAACTCCTGGTGCACATGCCCCCAAACGACTCCACGAACCGCGTCATAGTTACGCAGTATCTCGAACAGCTCACTGCCATTGTCCACCCCGATACGATCGATCCAGTCGCAGCCAATGGCGACCGGATGGTGGTGTAGACAAACCAGGGCATGGTGATCAGGGTATGAAGCCAGACACTTATCGAGCATCTGCAGTTGAGATCGGGCCAGGTGTCCGGAAGAGCTGCCGGCCAGGCAAGAGTCCAGCATGATGAACTGCCACTGCCCCAGCAGAGTACTGTCCGACCAAGTCACCCGTCCCGTGCTAAAAATATGGCGCATGAGGGCTGCATCATCATGATTGCCTGGAATCACCAACGTGCGAACCGCCAGATCCTCAAACTGACTCTTGAATCGGCGATAGCCACTTTCCGAACCATCGTGCACTAGATCTCCCGTTGCCAGGATCAGATCCACAGGCCAAAATTCACCCAGAACCTTTTCCATGACCTCAGCATAGCTGCGTTCAGTATCGACCCCGATCAATCGACCCGAGGAATCAGCAAACAGGTGCGTATCAGTCACCTGTACTACTCGTAGGCTCCCCATTTCATCCTTGACGTCACCACGCGACTCTGCTGTGGTATCCTCGATCACAGCCATCGTATGCCCCTGGTTGTATCCGGTCGTTGTGAGTAGATATCCCAAGTATAGGTACAGCCTGCGCCGCAAAATGCCGGGAGTGTCACAACCTATGCACCACTTTCTGCCATGAGCAATCGCACTCTACAGCTCTCTAGCGAGCTTCATGATTACCTCCTGTCGGTAGGGGTGCGAGAAACCTCTATCCAATGCCGCCTGCGGGAGGAGACCGCGCTGCTGCGCGAGGCCGGTATGCAGATCGCGCCGGAAGAAGGGGAATTCTTGGCGTTATTGGTACGCTTGCTCAATGCGCGCAACATCCTTGAGATCGGCACCTTCACTGGCTACAGCGCCTTATCAATGGCATTGGCGTTACCCTCCGGAGGTCGTATTCTCACCTGCGATGTCAACCGCGAGTGGACCGATATTGCCCGGCGCTACTGGCAAGAGGCCGGCGTGGAGGAGCGGATCGAGCTACGGCTCGGCCCCGCGCTCGATACCCTGCGCAACCTAAAGGTGCGGGAGTCTCTGGCGAACCATTTCGATATGGTCTTTATCGATGCGGATAAGGACGCCTACCGCGATTACTATGAGCTTGCCCTGCAGCTCACGCGCCCAGGTGGGTTGCTGGTCATCGACAACACCCTCTGGTCTGGCCGGGTCGTGGACCCCGCTCAAACGGACCCGAACACTGTGGCAATCAGAGAGCTCAACCGCCATCTGCACGCTGATGCGCGGATCGATGTATGCCTAGTCCCCATCGCTGATGGCGTCACCTTGGCGCATAAGCGCCAGTAGGCCTAACAGGCGCCAGCGAACTCTATTGTGGCGCCTCGTCCATGGCCCGTCATCCATCCCCATAATCCTCTTGCAACTAGGCGATATGGGGGTACCTTGCCGGACTGCCAGGCGTAAGCGCCGGTTCGCACTTAAAAATCAAGGCGCAAGCCGAGAAATACTGCAGAGTCGAAATCGTGGGTTTCATTGCGTCTATCGTCGCCGACGCGAACGGTCCGTACACCCAGATAGGCATTTGCATTGCGCAGTATCAGGTATTCTGCCCGCAGAGCGCCTTCGAAATAGCGCTCGACGTCGCCACCCGAGCTCACCTGCGGCGCAAAGTAAACGTGGGCGCCAATCCCAACGCGGTTGAAAGTCGGCCACGTATACCTGACCTTGCCACCCAAGGCCAGCGCCACTCCCTCGACGCTAGGCTCATCTTCGTCGATCACGAGCAGCTTTCCACCCACTCCAAGGCGCAGTGCGCCACGGCCAGGTTCCGGGTAATCGACTAGGTGCAAGGCGGCGGCAAGGACATCCCCATGGTCCATGTGGTGCAGCCAGTTACCGCCAATCTCCAGACCGGACTTTGTCAGCTGCTGGGTCAGCCCGGCACGCACGGCATGACCGCTGAGATTCACATCCAAGGATGTCGCCAACGCGCTCGTCGTAATCAGCATTGGCAGCAGCAACAAGCCCATGAGGCAAAAACGCATTTCGTTGCTCCCTTTTTACCTTTAAATCATTAGGCTGCGCAAATCCGAACCCAGCGGCGGCATTATGACTGAGAC
>JAKDMK010000342.1 GCA_030452365.1 Nitrococcus sp. | reverse complement strand
TCTACGTGCTTCAAAAGATGCCCTTGCATGATCGCCACCAAGACGGTATCTACGCGGGCTCAGATCGGCCGGTGGCGAAGAAGCGAAGCCTTTTGCACGTCCGCTTGCTGGAGAGGTTACCCCTTCTGGGCACAATGGCTGCGTTAGCGAAAATACTCTGGATAATCTCTGAGAAGCTTGGATAACTCAGCCTCCACTTGTTCCATCGTCTTTTGTTTGACACGCGAATCGATCAATACCTGCGCTCGTAGCCCATCCAATATTCCCGCACAGACAAACGCCATAGTCCGATGATCGGAAATCTTCAGTACATTATTCAACCCGGTTGACGCTGTTGCAATAAGTGTGAATAAAGCAATCAGGCCACACACATTTTGCCAGCCCTTCGGCAACTCGCTTGGGGTCTCTCCGGTGATTGCCTCTGCCACTGGTCCAGCAATTGTCTTTCCACCAAAAGCACTGTCACCAGCCAAGGTTGCTGCGATAAGCCCAAACAACAAAGAGATAACTAGCATAGCAACGTTGAGTCTTCGATAACGACGTGCGTTTTTATTAACCTTGTTCAGGCGTTCGGAAAGCTCTTTGCGAAGCACATTACATTCCCCACGAAGTAAGTCAATCCCTTGTGAAACATCGTTAGTACGACCCATTTTATTGCCTTAAAACTGTATTGCGGTTTCCCAATGGATACAGATCTGTCGGGTCGCGAGTTGAGCGACATCGAACGCGCCGGCGACCCCACATACGCGCGGTTGTCGGCCGACATATGTATTCGATACTCTCCGCTAAGCCTTCCTGTGGCATTGAGGCACATGGGGCTGAGGTTGGCAAGTTGGGCAAAAGGGGTAGTCACAACATTCAGGGACGGAGAACGTTCGACCCTGTCCACCGTCCATGTTTGACGCTCGATGACGTCGCATCGAGGCAGGCTCAAGGTGTTCCTGCGGCCTCGCCACGCACGAGTAGCGTAATGCACTCGATATGCGCCGTGTGTGGAAACATGTCTACTACGCCGGCGGCTTCCAGGCGATAGCCGTATTCGTGCACGAGACGGCCTGCATCCCGGGCGAGCGTAGACGGCCCACAAGAGACATAGACGATGCGCTCGGCACCCAGGGCGGCGATATCGGCGAGCACCCCGGCGGCCCCGGAGCGCGGCGGATCAAGCAGAACCCGCGAGACGCCCTCCCGCGGCCCAGGCCATTCGCCCATTCCTCGACTCAGATCCGCTCGTTGGAAACGCGCATTGGTGATCGCGTTACGCGCCGCATTCTCGCGCGCTCGCTCCAGCAACGCGTCGTCGCCTTCCAGCCCGATCACGCTCGCCACCCGCCCGGCGATGGATAGCGTGAAATTGCCGAGGCCACAGTAGAGATCGAGTACGCGATCCTGCGCTCGCAACGCCAATAATTCAATCACCCGATTCACCAGAGCTTGATTCACGGCCGCGTTGACTTGGGTGAAATCAGTGGGCTGAAAGGCCAGGTTAAGCGCCTGCTCGGACAGCGCGTAGCTCAGCTCCGGAACCGGCGGCCAGATTGCGCGGATCGACGCCTCATTGCCGGGTTGCTCGTAGACTGAAAAGTCGTATTCTCGTGCAAAGGCGCTCAGTCGCTTGTAGTCCTCAGCGGCGAAGGGCGCCAAGTTGCGAAATACCAATCCCACGGCCTGATCACCGGCGGCGACTTCGATCTGCGGTACTCGGTCGAAGATCGACAAGCCTCTGATCATCTCGGCAAGCTGGGGTATACGCTCGCCGACCCGTGGGTCAAGCACATGACAGCTTGCGAGATCGGCCACCAGGGTGCTGTGAGCCTCGCGAAAACCCACCAGAACCCGATCGTTCTTGCCCGCCACATATTTTACCGCCAGCCGCGCCTTGCGACGGTAGCCCCAGGCCGGGCTGGTCAGCGGCGCGAGCCATGAACTTGGCTCCACGCCGCCAATATGGCGCAGCTTCTCCTGCACCACGGATTCTTTGAAGGCCAGTTGCTGTTGGGGACTCATGTGCTGCAGCGCACAGCCGCCACAGATACCGAAATGGAAACAGCCAGGCTCGATCCGCTCGGGCGCCGGGCGCAGCACTTCCAGTAACCGGCCTTCATCCCATTGCCGATGCCGCTTGGTATAACGCAAGCGCACCCGCTCTCCCGGCAGCGCCCCTTGGACAAAGGTAGCCTTGCCCTGCACATGCGCGATGCCGCGGCCTTCATGGCTGAGCGCGCTCACCTCAATCTCGATTGGCTGCTGGCGTAGCCGTCCGCGCGGTTGTTTCATGCTGTAGCGCCCTCGGCTACGCTCGCCTCACAAACTGCACTCTCCCAGGCACTAAGAAAGCCATCCAAGTGCGCTTTGCCGCTCTGGCGTAACGCCTCTTTCACGCGCTCGCACGCCTGCGCATAGCCGGCCGCGTCCAGCTTTCCCCGCATCAGCTCGAAGCGCAAATACAACAAATACGTGTTCAATGCATCGGTCTCGCAATAGTCGCGCACCGAATCGAACTGCCCGGCTGCCACTTGATCCCACACCTGCGCGCCGCTCATCCCCATCTTACCCGGCAATCCACATAAGCTTGCCATCTCATCGAGTGGTGCATTGGCGCGGCTCTGATAACCAGCGAGGACGTCCATCAGATCGGTATGGCGTTCGTGAAAGCGATTTAGATAATTGTTCCAGCGGAAATCCGAATGCGCGGCTCCGTTATCCCAGTAACGTGGCGCCTGAACCCCATGGATCATGGCGCGATAATGCAACACGGGCAGATCGAAGCCGCTACCGTTCCAAGAAACCAGCAGGGGTACATAGCGCTCGATTCCGGCGAAAAAGCGTGCCAAGACATCGGCCTCGCTTGCGCTCGCCTCGCCAATCGACCAGATGCGAAAACGCTCGCCGATGCATCCCGCGAGGGAAATCACCACCACGCGCTGCAAGTGCAGCCGCAGGAATTCCGAGCCACCTGAGTGCTGTCGACGAAGTGCGCGCATGGCCTGTACCACGGCATCATCAGCCAGCCCGTGCAGGCCGTAAAGGCGGCGGCCCGCCACAATATCTGGCACGGTCTCGATATCAAAGGCGAATACATTCATGCCAAGCTCAAGCGTCGGATTCCAGCACCACGAAGGCCAGAGCGAGCGTCTTTTCATCGCTGATGGTCACGTGCACCGCCGTCACGCCGAGCGCCTTGCTGCGCTGGCGCGCCGCACCAGCGAATTGCAGCAGGGGCCGGCCCAGGTGATCATGACTGAGCTCGATGTTGTGGAAGGTTACACCCTCGGCGATGCCGCTACCCAGTGCCTTGGCCGCGGCTTCTTTTACCGCAAACCGACGGGCGAGGAAGCCGGCCTCCTCGCCGTTCCACTGCGCACGCTCATTCAAGGTGAGGATTCGGTCCACGAAACGCTGGCCATGACGATCCCATATGTTTCGCACTCGCTGCGTGTCGACCAGATCAGCGCCTATCCCGACGATGGCCAAGCCCGTGCCTCCAAAATAAGGCGCCGCATATCGCCCACCGCCGCGGCGAAGCCGACAAACACGGCGCGGGCGACAATGGCATGGCCT
>JAKDMK010000341.1 GCA_030452365.1 Nitrococcus sp. | reverse complement strand
TTATGCGGTCAGTGTAGGAACCAGAGACTAATCGGCATGTGACCTGGCATGGAATCTTCCGATAGAAGCTCGACGATCGGCGTTCGACAGACCGACGGGAATCTCCTTGCCGTGCACGTCATCGGCGCGGGGCCCGTAGGTCTTCTGCTCACTGCACTGCTCCAGCAGGTCGATGGCCTATCGGTTTCCCTCTATGAGAAGCGGAGCGAGTACACGCGAACTCGGATGGTCACGCTCGCACCCTACCTGTTGGCGGACTCGGTCGAGACCTACCGCACAGATTCCATCGACGAAGACAGCATATTTGCCCTTTTCGAAACGCATGAGCTAGCCGAGGGCATCGCGTTCAGACAGTCGATATCCCAGGACCTGATGGCGCTACTTCGTGAATGGGCTCTTGGGTTTTGCCCACTCAACGCCATCGAACGCTCGGTCAGCGATCTGATCGATACACGGGTGTCGAATCCGGTGCAGCGCACGGCAGGCGTCGTAACTGCAGAGGACGCAATCGCGATGATCGAACCGGGAAGCGTCTTGATCGACTGCACCGGCAGCAGGGCCCTGCTTCGAGATCACCTGGTTCCCGTCTCTAGCGAAGTGCATGAAGGCGCGAACACGGTCAACGTCCGGCTCGAGTACGCGCTGGTCATCACCTTCCTGTATGGCCAGCCGTACGACTGCAACGAGTACTGCAAGTACTACAAGAACATCGAGAACCCGCAGTACAAGTTCATCCCTATGGTGCACCGCACCCACTACGACGGCAGCGTCAGCCACGTGACTGGCATCGTCAACATCGCCGCTGAGGAATATGAGGCGATGCCGTCCCGATTTGACGGCGACTGGCTGCGCAGCAATTTTCCCGACATCGCTTTGTCCATGGATCGCTTCATCGATAAGATCAAGCAGGAAACCCATGGCGAGGTAATCGGCGACCTCGAGGTCATCCGGATACCACTCGATCTGTATCGGGCCCGCAATGCGACCAACCGGCAGTGGCTTATATCGGGGCGCAGCGACTCCCCCTTCGCCAGCTCGCCGATGTTCCTTGTCGGCGATTCTGCCATTGGCTCTCCATACTTTCAGTCGATCTCGCTTGGATTCGAGTGTGCAACGTACTTGGCAGAACTGATTGCGCGGCGCGACCTCCCTCTACGAGAGAAGCTCGATCGCTACGAGCTGTACATGTACAAGCAGTGGCTTCGCGTGTACATGCGCAGCAAGATGATCAAACACAACAAGGATCTGTTCGAGACCCTCGGCAACCCGCTCGCAGTCCTGGAGAAGCTGCACATCTACTAGTAAGCAGCGATTCAGGTTCGTCAGTGGGGATATGCACGCGTTTGGCGGTCCTTCAGACAGTAGGGCGTTCTGGGCGAGCCGAGCGGAGCAAAATAGGAAGGAAAAGACGAGAAGCAGCCCCATCAGCGCTCGTTATCCACGGCCCGATGGCGAGAACCAGGCCAAACACTCACGCAACGAAGACGCCTGCGGGCAAGAAGCAGGTCACGGAGACGAGTTCCAAGGGTTCATCCCCGTCCGATCTTTGATCGTCCTCCCGGTTCGTGCTCATGCGCTGCTTCCCGTCACGGTTGTTATGATTGCCGATCCACACCAAAACGTGGAGGAAGAAATGGCGTATGCGCCGATTGAGGACTACGGGATCATTGGAGATCTCCACACGGTGGCACTGGTGGGGCGCAACGGCTCCATTGATTTCATGTGTTTTCCGCAGTTCGACTCACCCACGATCTTTGCCGCCCTTCTCGACGATCAAAAGGGCGGCAGATTTGCGATCACCCCTGATCTCGATCATGCACGGACCAAGCAACTCTACCTACCCGACACGAATATCCTTCTCACACGTTTCCTGTCACCTGATGGAGTGGTGGAGATTTCGGACTTCATGCCGGTCGATCAAGAGCGCAGGGCACATGCCCTGATCCGCAGGGCAAAGGTGGTCCGGGGACAAGTGCGGTTTCGAATGCTCTGTGCGCCTCGGTTCGATTACGCGCGGGCTGCGCATCGTGTGGAGCGGGAGGGCGATACCTGGATTTTTGCCAGCGAAGGTGCGGACCAAACCAGGTTGCGGCTTTGCTCCGACCTTCCGATCAAGATGGAGGATCAGGACGGCGTCTGCGAGTTCAAGCTGAAGGCGGGCGAGACCGCCGCCTTCGTACTTGAGGAGGTACGCGAAGGACTTGCGCCGTGCCGGATCGACTGCTCTTTTGTCTCCAGCCATTTCAAAACGACGTCTGACTATTGGCGAGCCTGGGTTCACCGCTCTAATTATCGGGGTCGGTGGCGGGAGGTCGTAAATCGATCCGCACTCGCGTTGAAGCTCCTGACGTCGTCGCGGCACGGGTCAATCGTCGCGGCACCCACATTTGGGCTGCCGGAGGTGATCGGCGGTGAGCGCAACTGGGACTACCGTTTCACCTGGATCCGGGATGCTTCGTTCACTCTTTATGCGTTGATCCGACTGGGTTACACGTCGGAGACACATGGGTTCATGCGGTGGCTGGAAGAACGATGCAAAGACATGGAACCCAATGGAGCCCTGCAGACGATGTACGGGATCGATGGGCGCCACGAGCTTCGCGAGACGACACTTGACCATCTTGAAGGGTACCGTGGATCGCGCCCCGTTCGGATAGGCAATGCCGCCCATAGCCAACTCCAACTCGACATCTACGGGGAGCTGATGGATTCCCTCTACATGTACGACAAATACGGCTCACCAATCGGCTACGAAACCTGGCAGAACATCTTGAGGCTCATTTCCTGGCTGGAAGGGAACTGGGATCGTCCGGATGAGGGCATCTGGGAAGTGCGGGGAGGGCAGCAGGAATTTCTCTTCTCCCGACTGATGTGTTGGATCGCGCTGGATCGGGGTATCCGGCTTTCCAGGAAGCGTGGGCTGCCGGCACCGGTGGTTCAGTGGAAACAGACCAGAGATCGAATCTATCAGGACATCTTCGAGAATTTCTGGAGCGACAAGAAGAGGTCGTTCGTACAGATGAAAGGAAGTGAGGCACTGGATGCGTCGGCACTCTTGATGCCTCTGGTCAAATTCGTGAGCCCGACCGACGAGCGCTGGCGTCAGACCATGGAGGCGATCGAGAGAGAGCTGATGGACGATTCGCTCGTGTACCGGTATAGGGAGGGACAGGCAGCATCCGACGGGCTCACAGGGGTCGAGGGTACGTTCAGCATGTGCAGTTTCTGGTTTGTGGAGGCACTATCGCGATCAGGGGACCTACCCAAGGCAAGGTTCTATTTCGAGAAGATGCTCGGCTACGCCAATCACCTCGGGCTCTATGCCGAGGAGATCGGCCCCAGTGGCGAACATCTGGGAAACTTTCCACAGGCGTTTACGCACGTCGCCCTGATCAGTGCGGCCTATGATCTGGATCGACGGCTGGACGCCGCCCACCTGGACTGATGTGTGTGAACGCAGGGTTTGCAGATCGCCGATTTGGGATCACCTGAGTTGCACTCGGCATCCGCCGCTCGCCCTTATCTGAAACTTCAAGCTCGAAGACTTGGGGCTTTCTGTGCA
>JAKDMK010000340.1 GCA_030452365.1 Nitrococcus sp. | reverse complement strand
CTGGAGCGGCTGGCGCGGGCCATCTTCCGCGCCTGGTTCGTGGACTTCGAGCCGGTCAAGGCCAAGGCCGCCGGCGCCACCCGCTTCCCCTCCATGCCCCAGCCCGTCTTCGACGCCCTCCCTACCACCTTCACCGATTCCGATATCGGCACAGTACCGGAAGGGTGGGAGGTGAAAGCAATCGGCGATGTCGTCACGGTAAAGGGCGGCGGCACGCCAAGTACAAAGAATCCCGAGTATTGGGACGGCGGCGAGCATTGCTGGGCAACCCCAAAGGATATGTCGCGCCTTTCGCACCCCGTGTTGCTGGACACCGAGCGTCACATCACCGATGCGGGAGTCAGTGGCATCAGCTCCCGCATGCTGCCTGCCGGCACGGTTCTGATGTCCTCGCGCGCACCCGTCGGTTACCTGGCCATAGCAGGCGTAGCGACGGCAATCTATCAGGGCTTCATTGCGATGGTCTGCGATGGTCCGTTGCCGCCCATCTACGTTCTCAACTGGGCAGCTATCTCAATAGAAACGATCAAGGCTCACGCGAGCGGCACGACTTTCGCCGAGATCAGCAAGAAAAACTTCCGCCCGCTACCAGTAATCTTGCCGACTGCCGATGTGATTGCCGCATACCAGCACGTGGCGGATCCGCTATTTGAACTGCTCACGGCTTGCGTCAAGGAGAGCGAGCAGCTCGCCGCAATGCGCGACTACCTGCTGCCCAAGCTGTTATGCGGTCAGCTACAAGTGGAGCTCGCGAAAGCGGATGTCCAGGGTGTTGTATGAACGATTCGGTCCATATCTATTGTGACGAGTCCTGCCATCTGGAGAAGGATGGCCAGAAGGCGATGGTGCTGGGTGGGCTGAGTTGCCCCGCTGGCGTTCGGCAGTTGATGGCGCGCCGAATAAAGGCGCTGAAGCGCGCGCATGGGATTGCGAGCGGGCGGGAGATCAAGTGGACCCAGGTATCACCTTCACGACTCGCATTCTATCTCGCGTTGGTGGATATGTTCTTCGACGAACCCCTGCTCGGTTTCCGCACGGTGGTTGTTGACAAGACTCTTCTGAACCACGACAGGTTTGAACAGGCTCACGACGACTTCTACTACAAGATGTGGTGGCAGTTGCTGACTAGGCTGATTGATGATCAGCATTGTTTTCGAATCTTTATCGATATCAAGGACACCAGGAGTCAGATCAAGCAAATCAAGCTGCACGAAGTGCTGTGTAACACCCATTACGACTTTGACTCCAGCCGTATCCGGAGCGTGGAAGCTGTCCATTCCCATCAAGTACCGTTGTTGCAGTTGGTGGACTTGCTGATTGGTGCGATGTCGCATTTGCATCGCGGCATTGCTACAAGCCAGGCGAAGCAGGATGTCATCCGTCGGATTCAAAAGCGCAGCCGATTGACGCTGATGCGCAACACGCCGCCGCAAGCGCGAAAGTTCAATGTGTTCTTGTGGATGCCGAGAGAGACGGCATGATCACACCGCCGGACTTGATCCCGTTCGATGGTGACTGGCTTTCGTATGAAGAGCGCATCTATCAAGTGTTTCTTGACCAGTTCGTCAGGGCGGACGTGCGTTTTCGTGGGAAATCCGTAAAGGCACAGTATCGTCCCGAGTACAACGGCAAAGGCTTCAGTTTCTGGCACGTTATTTCCGAAGCGCCTGATTCACATAACCGCAACGATGAGGACCGTATTCCGGATTTGCGGCGTTGCGAACGAATCGGCTGGATAGCATGGGCGATCCGGGCCGCTTCCGACCCACAATCCGGTGTGACCTGGTGGGGAAATCGGCGTGGATGCAACAGGCATATCGTGATCTGGGCTGAGGAGCGGGATTTCGCTGTCGTGCTGGCTGCGCGGAGCAGCTACTTTTTGTTGAAAACGGCCTACGCTGGGATCAAGCCACACCGGAGGCAGAGCTTTACGAGGGAGCGGGCAGATTTTTGGAGCAAGCAAAATGGCTGAAGCCCCACGACATTCCTGCTGCAGGGCTTCGGATGCTCCTTCCACAGAGGTGGATGAGTCTGGTAACGAAGATAGTGTTCTAATGGCGAAAAGTCAAGTTGAGTTGAGTGCTGAACGGGAGGCAGCCGTTGACCGGTATTCATGAATTCATGGTCGAGCACCTCTCGGGCGACCAGTTCGCCGATCTCGGCCACGGTCTGCGCGCTGGGGTGGAGATCGACGATGCAGGTGAGCGGGCCGGCGCAGCCGAGGTGCTGTTGAAGGGCCGCTTCGCAGCCGCCCTGCATCGCCTCAACCCCAACCTGCCCCATGACCTCATCGAGGAAGTGGTGCGGGTGGTGTCGCGGCCGCCGCATGCGACGCTGGTGCAGAACAACCGCTGGTTTCATAGCGTGCTGACCGATGGCGTACCGGTGGAGCATCGCGATGCCAAGAGCGGCGAGACGCGCGGCAGCCGCGCGCGGCTGGTGGATTTCGAGAACCCGGCGGCAAATGATCTGCTGGTGGTGCGCCAGCTCACGGTCGCCGGGCCTTCGGGCAAGCTGATCCGCCCAGACCTGACGGTGTTCTTGAATGGCCTGCCGATCGCGGTGATCGAGCTGAAGGACCCGACCGATACCCAGGCCGATCTTGGCGTGGCGATCGACCAGCTTGACCGCTACAGGCAGACCGCGCCCGATCTGTTCGTGCCCAACCTTCTGCTTGCGGTGTCGGACGGCTTGCTGACTCGTGTCGGTTCCATCACCAGCGGGCGCAGTCGTTTCATGCCGTGGCGGCCGCTGGACGACGAAGGCGGCGGCGCGCCTACGCTGGAGGCGCTGATCCGCGGGCTGTTCGCGCCGCAGGCGCTGGTGGATTACCTGCGCAGTTGCGTGCTGTTCGAGGAAGACGCGCGCGGCGAGATCGTCAAGAAGATTGCGGGCTATCACCAGTTCCGCGCGCTGCACAAGGGGCGGCGAGTGTGTTGCGGGCGCTGAAGATGGCAGGCCCTCACCCCGGTCCTCTCCCGCAACCGGGAGAGGGGGTGGAAAGCGCGCAAGCCGGAGAGGGAGCGAATGGTGGCGACGGGCGCGGCGGGGTGATCTGGCACACTCAGGGATCGGGCAAGTCACTGACCATGCTGATGCTGGCTGGCAGCCTGATTCGCGAGCCACGCCTGGCCAATCCGACGGTGGTGATGATTACCGACCGCAACGACCTGGATGATCAGCTCTTCGACACCTTCGCCGCCGGCCGCAAGCTGCTGCGGCAGGATCCGGTGCAGGCTGAGAGCCGCGAGCACCTGAAGGCGCTGCTCGATCGCGCGGCGGGCGGGGTGGTGTTCACCACCATCCAGAAGTTCACCGAGGCGCACGGCGTTATCTCGCAGCGCGCCAACGTGGTGGTGATGGCCGACGAGGCGCACCGCAGCCAGTACGGCTTCGTCGAGGGCGGCGCGCGCTGGATGCACGAGGCGTTGCCCAACGCCACCTTCGTCGGCTTCACCGGCACGCCGCTGGAGCGCGACGACAAGAACACCATGCACGTTTTCGGCGAGTATGCGGATGTCTACGACATCCGCCAGGCGGTGGAGGACGGCGCGACCCGGCCGCTTTA
>JAKDMK010000339.1 GCA_030452365.1 Nitrococcus sp. | reverse complement strand
CTAATCGGCACCGTGATCGGCATGATCATCACGTTCCAGACCATTACCGAAACCGGCTCCGCTGATCCGCGGCTGATGGCCACCGGCATCGGCCAGGCCATGATCGCGACCGTGCTCGGTCTGGGTATTGCGATTCCGCTGTTATTCGCCAATGCATTGCTCAGCTCGCTGTCGCAAACCGTGGTGCAGATTCTCGACAAGCAGAGCGCCGGCATGCTTGCCGAGAGAATCGAGAGGCAGCGCCATGCTTGATCAGATACCCATTGTCCGCGGCCTCGTAGAGCTCGCCAATGACGGCGGCCCCTTCGTTGTGTGGATTTTCGCGGCGGGGGTGTTGATGTGGGGGCTGATTCTGGATCGGGTCTGGTATTTCTTCAAAGTGCTACCGCGGCAGGCCGCCGCGGTGCGGGGGCAGTGGGAGGCCCGCGACGATCATGCTTCCTGGTGCGCTCGCCAGATCCGCGAGGCCATGATATCTCGGCTGAATGGTTCGATGACTAACGGGCTTACGGTACTTGCGGTCCTGGTACCGATGTCACCGCTGCTCGGACTGATGGGTACCGTTACCGGCATGCTGGAGGTATTCGACTCCATAGCTCTGCTCGGTAACGCCGATGCACAAAGCATGGCCAGTGGTGTGTCCGCGGCGATGATCTGCACCATGGCCGGACTCGCCGTCAGCATCAGCGGCCTCTATCCGGTTTACTATTTCCGCAGGCGGGCCGCTCGGGAGACCGAGCTGCTGGCGAAAAATTTGAGCTTTTAACCATGCGTTTGCGTCGACGGCGCTCACAACCGGAAATCTCGACCCACGGCATCGATCTCGCGCCGATGCTGGATTTTTGCATCAACTTATTGATATTTTTCATCATTACCGCTGTATTCGTGCATACCTCCGGGTTGATCGTCAATCGGCAAACCGATGTTCAGCAACAGGACGAGAAGTCCAAGACGATCCAGGTTGAGATCGACGGCAACGGTGAAATCTGGATGGGCAACCGGCTTATCGATGTGCGCGCGGTGCGCGCCAACGTCGAGCGCTTGCATGCGATCAACCCGGACGCCGGCGTGCTGGTCATTGCCAAGGAAAGTGCTCCCACCGGCGTACTGGTGCAGGTGGCGGACCAGGCGCGTCAGGCCGGTATCTATAACATCAGCTTCGCGACCGGGGGAATGAGTCGCCAAGGCGGCATGGGAGTTGACTGATGCGAGTACAGCGGCATACGCCCGAATCGGAGGACCACGGCATCGATCTCGCGCCGATGCTGGATTTCACGATCAACTTGTTGATCTTTTTTATTATCATCACCGCGTTTGTCAATGACCCTGGTGTCACGGTGGTCAAGCCCGATGCAGTTACCGCTGTCGAGCACGCAACCGGCAATCTGCTGATCGCCATCCGCGAAAATGGAGAAATCTGGATGGACGGGCAGCAGGTGGAGCTGCGCCAACTGGAGGCGATGATCGAGCGGGCACACATTCAACGCCCAGACGATACGGTGGTGATCATCGCCGATAAAGACTCCAATGCCGGAACAGTAGCGAAAGTCATGGACAAAGTACGCGCCGGTGGAATCACCGATATCGCGATTGCCGCGGAGCCTGTCGGCAAAAGCTGAGGTGGAGGAGGCCGTGCGAATGGCATTGAGGCTCACACTGACGATCCTGTTCGGCTGCGGCTTGGCAATCGGCTTGTTCTGGCTGTTGTGGCATATGACCAGCGTACCGGTCGATGGCGGCGACGTGGTGGCGGCGACAAGGATCGAATTCACCCGCATGCGCCACGATAGCGAAGTCCAGACCAAGATCAGGACGAAGCCCGAACGCGAGACTCCTCCCCCTGCGCCGCAGGTGCCGCAGATGACGTTTTCCGTCGCGAGTGTCGATACCGCGCGCATCCCCCCTCTGATGCCTCAGGTCGCCCTCGGCGGTGTTTCCGGCATTTCCCTGGGGCTGGGTGGTATGTACGTCCAACTCACGCCGCTTGTGCGTATTCCTCCTCAGTACCCTCGGCGGGCGCTATTCGCCGGTATCGAGGGCTGGGTGATCGTGCAGCTCACCATCACGGAGACCGGCTCGGTCGGGAATGCGACCATCGTCGATTCCGAACCCAGCGGCGTTTTTGAAAGAGCCGCACTGAACGCCGTGCGGCGCTGGCGGTTCAAACCGGCAATCGAAAACGGTGCAGCCGTCGTGAGTCGCGGGCAAGTGCGAATTAACTTCAGCCTCAACGAGCAGAGCTGAGGCATGCCTTGGTGCCGCCGCGAAAAGTGGGTTAATGCCCTCGTATTTGCCTTGGCAGTACTGGCGGCATCCCCGGTTGCGTTCGCCCAATCAGGCGACGACGAAGAAGGCCCGCCACGTGTCATGAACGCGCATACCGCCGAGATTGTCATCAAAGCGTCCGAGCTCGTGGACACAAAGAATTACGCCGGCGCGAGAAAAGTGCTTGGCGAATTGAGCCTCTCCCAGCTCAACCCCTATGAGCGCAGCCGGGTCGAACTGATTCTGGCCAATATCGACAACATCCAGGAAAACTACGCGACTGCGCGCCGTCACCTGCAGCAGGCGATGGCCTCAGGCGGTCTGAACGCCGAGGAGACCGAGCGGGTGCGCATCAACATCGCGCGCTTGTTTATGATCGAGGAAAACTGGGCGGCGGCGGCGGCGTTGCTCGAGGAATGGTTTCGGCACGCGAAAAATCCGGATTCGATTGCTTATTATTTGCTTGCCATCGCGTACTACCAGCTGGGTGACAGCGCACGAGCCCTTGCCCCGGCGCAAAAAGCCGTTGAGCTCATGGAAAAGCCCCAAACAGCCCAGATGGAATTACTCCTCGCGCTGTATCTGGAGCGAAAAGACTATAGAGAGGCCATCGAGCTGAATGCGCGTATGGTCGAGACCTGGCCGCGCAATGAGTCCTACTGGTTGCGGCTATCGTCCCTGTATCAAGCGGTCGAAAATTATGACAGGGCGCTTGCCACTCTACAGGTGGCCTACAACGCCGGCTACTTCACGCAGGACTCGCAAACTCTGCGCCTCGCCGAACTGCTGCAATTCAACCATATTCCCCAGCGCTGCGCGCGCATTCTCGAAGCAGCGCTCGCCGGCGGTGCCATCGAAGGAACGGCTGATAGTTACGAGAAGCTCGGCAACTGCTGGATTTCCGCGCGCGAGTTCGAAAAGTCCATTGCGCCGTTACGGCAAGCGGCAGAGCTTTCCGATGACGGCAACCTGTACGTTCGCCTTGCCGAAGTGCAGTTGCAGCAGGGTGATTGGAAAGGTGTCGCGAGCGCGGTGCGCAACGCAATTGACAAGGGCGATCTCGATGATAGCGCGCACGCCCAGCTCATGATGGGCATCGCGCTGTTCAAACGCGAGGAGCTGGCGCAGGCGCGCAAGTGGTTTGCGCGCGCGGCCCGCGACGAAGACTATCGCGACAATGCAACGGCCTATATCAATGCAATCAACGCCTGCGCCAAAGATCCAGAAGCGGACTGGTGCGGGTGATTAGCGTCTGTTGACATCCGCCTACGGCGTCGTGGGGAAATGTGAGACGTGACGGGTG
>JAKDMK010000338.1 GCA_030452365.1 Nitrococcus sp. | reverse complement strand
CAAGGTAATGATTACTATGCGCAGCGGGTCAGCTATCAGCGCGTTTGCCAGGTGACCCACGATACCCATTACGAGCAGCGCGTCGATGGCTACGATGTCACTTACCGATACCGCGGTGAGACCTACCGCGCGCAGATGCCCTACGATCCAGGCTCGCGTCTGCCGGTGCGTGTGGCGGTGACGCCGGTGATGGATGACTGACCCGCGGGGTGGGCCAATGCGCTAGTCTAGCGGGATGGGGCGCAGGATGATCGTAGCGGCATTGCTAGTGACGGCGCTGGGGGGATTCGCAGTGGCATACGCCCAGGCTCGCCCGTTCGATTTCGACCAACGCCGCTTCGTTTCCCGCATGCCTGGGGAGGGGGGGTTGCAGCGCCGGCCGGCGTCCCCTGGCAACGGCGAATACTCTGGTTTGGTTCACCCCAGAGCGATTGCTCCGGCCTATGCCCCGCGAAATCGCCTGATTTCACCCGCACAGGCGGTGCGCCGGGCACAGCAGCGCTATGGCGGGCGTGTCTTGAGTGTGGAGCTCGTTCGTGACGGCGCGCCTTACTACCGGGTCAAGCTGCTTCGCAACGGCAACGTGCGTGTCGTACGTGTGTCGGCCGGGCGCTAGCCATGCGCGCTTTGATCATCGAGGACGATAGGCACTTGCTGGAGCAGCTCAAGGCCCATCTGGCGAGCGCGGGCTGGGTAATAGATACCGCCGCCGACGGGCGCGAGGGCTGCTACATGGCTACCGAGTATCCTCTCGATGTGGCCGTGATTGATCTGGGATTGCCGCATATTTCGGGGCTGGAAATCATCAAGGCGGCGCGTGACGCTGGGCGCAAATTCCCGATCCTCATCCTCACGGCCCGTAGCCGATGGCAGGACAAGGTGGCGGGGCTGGAGGCCGGTGCCGACGATTATCTGGTCAAGCCCTTCCATCCACAGGAGCTGCTGGCCCGCATTCGCGCGTTGCTGCGCCGTTCGGGCGGTTGGGCTCATCCGCTTTTGATCTGCGCTCCCGTGCGACTCGATACGTCGAGCCAGGCGGTTACGCTTGATGGCGAGCCCATTGCGCTTACCGGATTCGAGTATCGGTTGCTGGAGTATCTAATGCTGCATGCCGGCGAGGTGGTTTCCAAGGCCACGCTCACCGATCGCCTCTACGCAGAAGATGCCGATCGCGACAGCAATGTCATAGAGGTGTTCATCCGGCGCCTGCGGCGTAAGTTGGATCCCGATGGCAGGCTGGGGGCGATCGAGACGCTGCGCGGTCGGGGCTATCGGTTCACTCTGCAACGGCAAGAGCCTAAGGCGTGAGGTCGCTGCGCACGCGGTTGCTGCTTGCGGTCACCTGCGTGCTGATCGTTTTCATCGCCGCGACGGGTCTGGCGCTGGACCATGCCGTGCACGAGCGAACTCTGCACGCCGAGCGAGACAAGCTCCAAGGGCTGCTCTACGCCGTGTTGGGTGCCGCCGAGATGGGGCCGGGCAACGCCATTACCGTAGATATGGCGCAATTGCCGGAGGAGCGCCTCGCACAGCCGCAATCGGGGCTCTACGCTTTGTTGCTGGATGCTGACGGGAAGGTGATCTGGCAGAGCCCGTCGCTGCTCTTTGTGCCGGCGACCGTGGTTGCGCCTGCGGTTGGCCAATGGCGGTTTCAAAACGTGCAAAACGTTGGCTTTGGTCCCCTGTTTGCTCTTAGCTTCGGCATCCGCTGGCTGGGCGAGAATACTGGCGGGCAGCGCTACACCGTGGTGGCGTTGGAGGATAGGAGGGATTTCGATGTCCAGATACGCCAATTCCGCGCCAACCTCTGGCTGTGGCTCATCGGCGCCGCCGCCCTGCTGCTGGTGGTTCAACTGCTCGTGTTACGTTGGGGATTGCGGCCGCTCGCCCGGTTGATGAAAGAGCTGCGAGATATCGAGGCAGGCGAGCGCGAAACCATCGGCTTGGCCTATCCCGATGAGCTGCAACCTCTGGCGGCTGCGTTGAATGCCATGCTGGAGAACGAGCGCCGCCAGCGGGCCCGTTACCGCAATGCGCTCGCCGATCTGGCGCACAGCCTGAAAACGCCGCTGAGCGTGCTGCAGGGTATCGCCGAGCGCAATGAGCGCGGCGGTGAGCAGCGCCGGGTGGCGCTGGAGCAGCTGCATCGCATGGGCGCTAGCGTTGACTATCAGCTCAAGCGCGCCGGCGCGGCGGGGCCAGAGGTGCTGCGTCGGCCGATACCGCTGCGGCCCGTGGTGGAGCGCCTGATCGGGGCGCTTGAGAAGGTCTACCGAGACAAAACACTGCATTTCAAGCTGCAGATGTCCTCGACGTTGGCACTTCGGGCGGACGAGGACGATCTGATGGAGATGCTGGGTAACTTGCTCGATAACGCGGCAAAGTGGGCTCAAAAGCACGTTGGCATCAGCGCCGAGCGCTCGGCGGAGCAATGGGTAATTCAGGTTGATGACGACGGCCCTGGGTTTCCGGCCGAGGCGCTGGTGAGCCTGCGCGAGCGAGGTGCCCGCGCCGATACCCGTACCGAGGGGCAGGGCATCGGGTTGGCCGTAGTCGATGAGCTGGTGCAAAGTTATGGTGGGACGCTAAGTGCCGAGCGCTCAGCGCTCGGTGGTGCGCGTCTGGTGATTCGCATTCCGGCTCGTTCGTTGTAGCGTCATGACAAGGGCTAACACGCTTTGCAGGCGAGCTGATGCATAGCTCGCAGTATCGAAGCAGAGCGCGTTTTCGGGGCTGCCGTGTGCTTGTGGTCGGTTTCGGTAACTCGGGTGCTGATATTGCCCAGGATCTCTGCGAGCACGGCGCGTCCACCAGTATCGCCGTACACGGCCCCTTGGGCCACCTGCGCCAAGCTTCGACACGCGGCTAGCATGTTCGCCAAATAGCCGTGTTTCGGCGCTGGCGAGTTTTCGCGCAATTGGTGACAGGTTTTACCTACATGGACATCGTGGGCCAGCAGCTGCGAATACTGCACATAGCCGAGCAGCCGTTGTCTGGCCAATCGGTGCCAGGCACGGAATGCGGCTGGCTTACATAGACATGCTAATGAGAGGACCATCGCTTGCCACAAGCGGCGGGTTTGATGGTAAAGTAAGCGACGTTCTCTGAACGGCTTGTCCGCATGAGCACCGACTACTTGCCAGCCAGAGCCAACTCATTACCGCTGGTCGTCCGATATATTCTTATCGGGATCGGCGTTACGGCGGTCGGGCTGGGTATGCTCGGTGTAGTGTTGCCAGTGCTCCCCACCACTCCCTTTCTATTGCTTGCCGCGGCCTGCTTCGCGCGCAGCTCCAGGCGCTTTCATGACTGGCTGATGAACATGCCGATCTTCGGCCAAACCATTCGGGACTACAAGGCCGGTAAGGGCATCCCTGTCCGAGTCAAAATTACCGCGCTCAGCGTGCTTTGGATAACGATACTGACGAGCGTGATCTGGATAATTCCGCTGCTCTTGGTTAAGGCCTTATTGCTCTTCATCGCCAGCGTCGTCACCACGTATATCTTGCGCCTGCCGAATTGTCGTCGCGAGGCGGTCTAGCCGTCGCGGAGTGCATGAGGCCGACGGCCGTAACGCGCCTGCAGGGAGCGTATGACGTTTGGCA
>JAKDMK010000337.1 GCA_030452365.1 Nitrococcus sp. | reverse complement strand
CCCCTGTTTCCAGATGGGTTCACGAACGAAGTTCAGATCATTGCCACGGTTATTTCGATGAATAGCGAAGTGGACGCGGATATACCGGCAATGATCGGAGCGTCCGCCGCGCTGGCGGTCTCCGGGATTCCGTTCGATGGGCCTCTCGGGGCCGCGCGTGTCGGCTATCAGGATGGAGCCTTCATTCTCAACCCGACTTTCAGCCAACTGGCTACCTCGGAGCTCCATCTGGTCGTAGCGGGGACGGCAGACGCCGTTCTGATGGTCGAATCCGAGGCCAACTGCCTGCCCGAGCAGACTATGCTGGACGCGGTGATCTTCGGCCACGAGCAGATGCAAACGCCCATCCGGGCGATTAACGAATTGGCGCAGGAGGCAGGCAAACCGCGCTGGGATTGGGAGCCGGTGCACAAGGATGAGCGCCTTGTGCAAGCGCTCGGCGAGATCGCCGAGGGGCCGCTCAGCGATGCCTACCGCATCGCCGAGAAGCAGGAACGGCTTGATCGTGTGAGTGCCGTACGCGCTGAGGTGATGACCCGGCTAATGGCCAGCGCGGAAACCACGGCGGGCTGGAGTGAGCCCGAGATCGCCAACGCCTTCAAAGGGTTGGAAAAGAAGATCGTGCGCGGGCGTATCCTGCGCGGCGAGCCGCGTATTGACAGTCGCGACAATAAGACCGTGCGGCCCATCAGCATAGAGGTCGCCGCCTTGCCGCGCACCCATGGCTCGGCCATCTTCACCCGCGGTGAGACGCAGGCGATCGTGGTTACCACCTTGGGTACCGGTCGTGACGCCCAGATCATCGATGCCATCGAGGGCGAGCGCAAAGAACCCTTCATGCTCCACTACAATTTCCCGCCCTACAGCGTCGGCGAGACGGGCTTCATGGGTGTGCCCAAGCGGCGCGAGGTCGGTCACGGGCGCCTGGCCAAGCGCGGTATTCAAGCCGTGATGCCAAGCCATGAGGAATGCCCATATGTGATCCGCGTGGTCTCCGAGATTACTGAGTCGAACGGTTCCAGTTCCATGGCAACGGTCTGCGGCACGAGTCTTTCGCTCATGGATGCGGGTGTACCCCTCAAGGCGCCGGTGGCGGGCATCGCCATGGGGCTCATTAAGGAATCCGAGGAATTCGCGGTGCTGACCGACATCTTGGGCGATGAGGATCATCTCGGCGACATGGATTTCAAGGTGGCCGGCACCGAGGATGGCGTGACAGCGCTGCAGATGGACATCAAAATCAAAGGAATTACGCGTCAGATCATGCAGGTGGCACTGGAGCAGGCGCGCGAGGGCCGGCTTCATATCCTGTCGAAGATGAACGCGGTTATCGCCAAGCCACGCCTGGAGATGTCGGCCTATGCGCCGCGACTGCTTACCATGAAGATCGATCCGGAGAAGATCCGCGACGTGATCGGCAAGGGCGGCTCGACGATCCGCCAGCTCACCGAAGAGACCGGCACCACCATCGACATCGTCGATGACGGAACCGTGACCATCGCCTCGGTGGACAAGGCGGCGGGCGAGGAAGCGCGGCGGCGTATCGAGCTGCTGACCGCAGACGTCGAGGTCGGTCGCATCTATGAAGGCCGCGTGACCAAGCTGATGGATTTCGGCGCCTTCGTCAATATTCTGCCGGGACGGGATGGGCTGGTACATATTTCGCAGATTTCTAATCACCGCGTGCAAAGTGTGTCAGATGAGCTTGCCGAGGGTCAGCGGGTCCGGGTCAAGGTGCTTGAAGTGGATAGGCAGGGTCGTATTCGGTTGAGCATCAAGGCGATCAGCGAAGGGGCGAGTGCTTGAGGTCAATCGGATGCGTGCCGACTCCCGCCAATACTGTCCTCAGTGCCGCGGCGACCTCATCTCTAAGGAGCTGGGCGGGCGTTCCCGCCTGGCTTGTGCGGCGGCGCAATGCGGTTTTGTGTTCTGGGATAATCCGGTGCCCGTGGTGGCTGCAATCGTCGAGTTGGAGGGCAGCATAGTCTTAGTACGTAATGCCTGGTGGCCCAAGGGCAAGTTTGGTTTGCTCGCTGGCTACCTGGAGCCGGATGAGACGGCGGAGCAGGGCGTGTTGCGGGAGGTAGCGGAAGAGGTTGGTCTGCAGGGCGCTATCCAGGAGTTCGTGGGGACCTATCCAAACCCAGGAAACAATCAGATTCTGCTGGTCTACCACGTGCTCATCGAGGGTGAGCCCAAGCTCAGCTCCGAGCTCTCGGAGATTCGGCGGCTGCCCCCGGTGGAGATTCAGCCGTGGCCCTATGGAACCGGTGTTGCGCTTCGGGACTGGTTGGCCAAGCACGGCTATACGCCTGCGCGGTATCCTGCGGTCTGAATGTGCCCGGGTAGCGCCGCATGCTTCTTCACTTTCGGCGCATTACGGCCTGTTCGGCCTAATGCGCCCTACGACAGTTGCGGACAAGCGATATGCCACGGAGGCTTGGCCTGAGCGCAGATCAAGGCCGTAACAGCGCCTCGGGAACCGGGCGTCCATACAAAAATCCCTGTCCCGTGTGTACCTCAAGGGCGCTCAAAAACTCGGCCTGTACTACGGTTTCGATGCCCTCGGCGATGACATCCAACTTGAAGTTCTTCGCCAGCCAGACGATCGTGCGGGTAATGGCTTGATTGGTTAGGTTGTAAGTCACATTCTCGACAAAGCTCTTGTCGATCTTCAAAGTAGTGATCGGCAGTCGATGCAGGTAGCTCAGGGAGGAATAGCCGGTCCCGAAATCGTCGATCGCCACCCTTACCCCATGATCTCGCAGCGTATCGAGCTTTGCCAAGTTGTCGGCGCTGATCTCGAATAAAGTGGTTTCGGTCAGCTCGAGCTCCAGAGCACATGGCGGAAGCTCGTGGCGCGCCAAGGTGTGCGTTACCATTTCGACAAAATCCCCCGCCGTGATGTCTTCGGCGCAGATGTTGACCGAGATGCGCTCGGGTGCATTATTCTCGGTACGCCAGTGGCGCATGGCGGCACATGCATTATCGAGCACCCAGCGATCGATGTCACGGATGAGTCCGCTCGCCTCGGCCACCGCCATGAAATCCCCTGGCAGCACCAGATCGCCCCCGGGCTGGCGCCAGCGTAGCAGGGCTTCGACTCCCACCGGCTTGCGATCGCTGAGCCGCACCTGAGGCTGATACCAGAGCTCGAATTGCGCTTCATCGAGCGCCTTATGCAGGCGTGCCTCGGTGCGAATGTGCCGCAGCGCTTGATGCTGGACATTGCGCGAATAAAATACGGGCTGCTCAGTCTCGGTCCGGGACAATGCGGCGATGGCACAATCCAAGGTACTCGCCGCATTGGCGGCGTCATGCGGATAAACCCCGATGCCGATGTGGGGCGCGATACGGATGCGCTCGCCGAGCACCATGAGCGGCTTTGCGGTCAGCCCTTGAATGCGGCGACAGATCTCGAGAACGGCAGCCATCGGTGTGCCCGGGCGCGCAATCAACCCCCACTCTTCGGTTGTAAGCCTTGCCAGCGAGAGATCCTCCGCGAGCAGCGCTTTGAGGCGCACCGAGCAGGCCATGGCGGCGCGCTCGAGTCCAAGGTGTCCTAACGATTTCATGACGCGCGCGAGCGGTATATGAATCACCATTACATA
>JAKDMK010000336.1 GCA_030452365.1 Nitrococcus sp. | reverse complement strand
CGCCGCCTGGGGAACTTCGGTGATCGAGACTGGGGAAGTTCCAAGATCGTCGGCACTTCTGGGTGGCCCGAGCTTGGAGGACCGTCATGAGCAGCGAGGCTCGTTCTGTAAGCAAGGCACACTTGCGTGCAGCCAGTGGAGCATTCCAGGGCAGCTACTCAGACAGGCCGCCGCCACGTCCCCCGGTCAGGTCGCCCCATGTCTTGACCAACGCGGCTGAGACATCCTTCGCGAAGATGGTCATGCGGCGCACCTACGACCCGGCGCTCGTCGGCGTGGCGTCGCCCGTCGACGTACCCGTCGCGGAGGTCGCGGACGTCATCGGCAAGGTCAGGGTCGCCGAGCACACGGCCCTCCTCGGCAAGCCGGCGGAGCACCTCGGCGACGCGATGGAGTTGGCTTCTCCCATCACCGACGTGGCGAGCGCCGTCGCCGCCGAGCTGCCCCTACCGTTGGACCAGCAGCTGCGCAACGCGCGCAAGACGCTGTGCCTGGTCGGCATGCTCGCGGGGGCTCTTACGGGCAATGTCCAGGTCTTCGCCGCCTGCCTGAAGCTCTACGTGCGTGACAAGGCCGTCGACCTAGTCAAGAAGAAGGTGCATGAGGCTGTGTTCAACAGCAGTGCTGCGTAGCTCAGGAAAGAGCACCTATCATTATCGATGAATCGATCTACGCGATCTGGGGAAGCGGATTTCTCTACGAGTCACGCCAGAGGAGTGCGTGAACGCCGTGATCCGCCGTAGCCTTTCCTAGTATCTCACCCGAACTCGAAATATGGCCGACTTCCGAATGATGGTACCGATAGTGTGGCAGTGAGATGGTTTCGCCGTGGGTAAAGATTGACGGTGTCAGGAACCCGCTCTGGGAAACACGGCCGCCGATAGATCCATCGTTGGCGATGGCGAGGGGTAGCCATCCGGGTTCACTTCCGAGGCGGGACCATGCCTCGGTGGGCGAGAGCAACATGGCTACCGGAAGCCCGTTTGAGTCGTTGGCGAAGCCAATGATCGAGTCGCCGCTGAATCCAACTCCAACTATTCTACCGCCGCGGTGAGACACAACTTCTGGGTCGCTCCCGATAGGCCAATTCATTAGTAGGACGTCATGCTCAGCGTATGCGATAACCAGGGCATTTGTCCCATGCATCGCCTGGACGTATCCCCAATCCGCGCCTTGGAGGCGGTCTCCGTCGAGGATGTCAATGATTTGACCGTTGCTGTCCCATATTGTCGGCCGCGATGAGCCTTGGCCACGATCTTGTGCGCTCGTTCCACAAATTGATCCTCCAACTTGGCCGAGTTCATTGACGCCGTGGCAGCTTGCATCAAATCGATCCCGCTTGTCGAAGTGTAGGATTTGGTCGCCGTTGAGGCGAAGTACTTCCTGTTTGCCGTCAACGGTGCCCACGACAATCAGGGACTCTTCCTCCAGGAAGAACGCCGCATTCGCGTTTTCTACTTCAACCGGAAGGAACCCGTGGCCGGCAGACTCTGTCCAGATCCAGTACTGATAGTGGCCTCTATTCTGCGGAGGAGAGCAGGTGCCAGCGATCGCAAGGTTCCCGTCCTGGCGGCCAATGGTGAGGGGGTTCGACTCGGCCATGCCTGGAACTGAGATGTCTACGAGAGTGTAGTCGGAATTGCCGTCAACGATGCTCGGCTCGCACGCTGGCGGGGGTGCACCCCCCGGTCTACTTGTTGCAAATGTTGCCCCGCCAAGAGATAGGGTGGACGCGTCCAGTCCAATTAACTCGGACATCTCTTTCAGGCTGGGAAGTATGTGGCCATTGTGGATTGCAATTGGGTCTATCCGTGACCCCGGAGTAAGCTCATGGACGCCATTCCCCGCTGCATCGATAGAGAAGACCGAGCACGACTCACTGACGCTGGGGTTTCTCCAAAGCGAACGAGAGGCCAATAGATTAATCCGAGACATCACCTCGCGTATCTGTCCCGGACTGGAATTATCGAGGTCTCCAAGTCGCTCCAGTTGCCGCTTCCGGTCTTTGTGAACGGCGGCACGTTGTCCCGTGACGACAACGAACGCTCCGTTGTGGAGGTCCTTCCGCGATATCGTGAGATCGCTCGATCTCTCCGGGAGTGTTCGACCATCGGCCTTCTCGTAGTTCGAAACGAGAATAACTGCAGGATTCCCGTTCTCGAATCCTGCAATCGTGAACGTATGAAATGCGCTGGACCCGCTCGCTGCGATCCGTCGAATAAACGGATTAGCTTCCGCTTGGATCAGTTCGGCGAGAGAATTCAACGTCAAGTCGGTCTTCCCCTCAAGCCAGGCGGCGACCCTATTGGCAGTGTCTCTTGAGTCGCGGCGCGGCCAACGAGCGATTCCCGTATACGAGATGAAGCCGACTGCCTCTTCGTACTGAAACTGCACGACTTTGGTCGTGGATGTGCTGATTACTTCATAAGGATTGGAAATTGTTATCATATAGTCGGACGACTGATAGATTCGATGTTCCGTTGCCAGGGTGACGTTCAGAGTCATTCTGCGGTTCGCCTCGATTGCTGGTCGCTTGCATCCCCGGCGGTATCTTGTCGGATAGGGGCGAGGCTCAGATAGCCTTCCCCGCCGAAGCTGGGGCTTCCTGGCCAGTGCTGAGCCAGCGCGCTCGGAGTCAGAGGTGTGCGGTAGGACTCTCGAATGACGTGCGCACTGGTTTTCAGTGGCGCCGCATCGGCGAGCCGGACGAACCATTCAATCCCGGCTGGATACGCCCACAGGTAGCTGCGCAGCAGCGGGTCGACGGACCGATCGGTGAGCATGTCGCCGATGCTGGCAGCCGGCCAGAACGGTACGAGCGCACGCGCGAGGTCAACGCACTCCGGCACGCTGGTCCCGTTGTTGATGGCAAGATAGACCTTCGCCTTGGCCAACTCGGTGTAGTGCGCGAGTCGGACGCGGGCGACGAGCAGCTGGTCTGTGGGCCGCACGAACAGCGGGAGGGCCTGGGCGAGGCCTTCGAGGAGCACCTGCTGCTGAGCGTGGACTGACGTCATCCGCACCCAGGGGACGTCGCCCTGCCGGCACTGCTGCGCGTAGCTGGCGCACTGGAGGCCGTGGCCGAGCAACTCGTGTAGAGCGAACTGGCGCGCCTGCACTTCGGTGAAGCTGGCGTTCCGCGCGTTGATCCGCAGGCGGACTTCCGAGCCGGCGCCGTCGAGCCAGTACGCCCAGTATGCGTCCAGATCGACGTGCTCAACGGTCACCGTGAAGGGTGCGTCGGTGCCGGCGAGCCGGCGGACGTCGTCCTCCATGTCGCGCGCGTACTTCTGGATGACCGCGGCCGCGTCGGCATCGGCGATCGGGCCCTCCACCGCCCTGAGCGCAGTGCCGGTTTCCGCGTTCCACGGAACGCCGAGGCGGTCCAGCTCGCCGACGGCCACGGCCCGGACGGATTCGAGGTACTCGTCCGACCAGCCCCGGGCGCCGCAGCCCTGGGTCACTCGCACGTACTCGTCGAGCGGCAGGCGTGCGCCGAGCAGGGCGTCGACATAGGCGATCGAGGCGCCGAGACGCTCGTCGATCTCGGCCGCCCCGCTGCCGCGAGCTTCCAACTGCAGCGCCGCCAGCTCACTGCGGACCGCAACTCTGCTGGTTGCGGCC
>JAKDMK010000062.1 GCA_030452365.1 Nitrococcus sp. | reverse complement strand
TATGGAGTCGGTGGAGGTTGTCGGTGGCCACGGAGATCGAGCGCAAGTTTTTGGTGATAGCTGACGATTGGCGGCGTGATGCCGATGCCGGCACAGCCTACCGGCAGGGATATCTCCTCGGGCGCAGCAACTCTAGTGTACGTGTGCGCCTCGCCGGCGAACGGGCCTGGCTCAATATCAAGAGCGCTACAATGACCGTTTCTCGGCGCGAGTATGATTACCCAATCCCGCTTGAGGATGCCACCGAAATGCTCGCTGAGCTGTGTTACAAACCCTTGATCGAGAAGGTGCGTTACCGCGTAAGGGTCGGCGAGCATGTCTGGGAAGTGGATTGCTTCGCGGGCGAGAATACCGGCCTGGTGGTCGCGGAGATCGAGCTCACCGATCCCCAGGAGCGATTTGTGACCCCACCCTGGGCCGGTCACGAGGTATCCCATCTGCTGCGCTACTACAACGTCAACTTGGTGGATCATCCATACCGTGATTGGACAGAGGCGGAGCGCGCCGGACTTTGAGAGCGAGGGGCGCTGGGCGCACATCCGGATCGGCAGCCAGCGACTGGAGATGTACGATTCCGGGCAGTTGCTGGCGAGCTATCGGGTGTCTAGCGGCCTAAACGGGGTAGGGGAGCGGATGGGAAGCGGCTGTACGCCCCGCGGTTGGCATGTGGTGCGTGCCCGAATTGGGGCGGATCAGCCTATAGGCAGCGTTTTTGTCGGCCGCCGGCCAACGGGCGAGATTTACTCGCCGGTGCTAGCGCGCCGTTACCCCGATCGCGACTGGATACTGACGCGCTTCCTCTGGCTCAGCGGCATCGAGCCGGGGTTCAACCGGTTGGGGGTGGTAGACACCATGCGCCGCTTTATATACATCCATGGCACACCGGCTAGCGTTGCGCTCGGCTTGCCCGGCTCTAAAGGTTGCATCCGGATGCACAATGCGGATGTAATCGAGCTGTTCGAGGCCATGCCCGTGCGGACTCCGGTCCTGATCGAGGGGTAGTCCTTGAAAAGCGGAATCAGGAGGCTTGTCCCGGTTGGCCCAGTCACAATAATCTAGCCGTGGTGAACTGAGGCCGGGCTGCTCCGTCCAATATATAGACGCCACCTCGGGAGGGCGATAGCAAGATGCCTAGCGAAGAGATTCCCGGTGGTATGTCACCTACGGAGCTCGGCAAGCGTTATGGCCTGACGCCGCGCCAGGTGAACGAGATCTTGGCCGGCGCCCAACTCCAAGACCAGCGCCCGGGGCGGTCCGGCTGGGTGCCTACCTCCACCGGCTCCAGGTACGTCTACGAGCACCCGCGCGATGCGGCCAAGCCGATCTCGTGGCTCCCCACCGCGGAAGATTTCATCACACAAGCCGTGAGCCCTGTTATCCGGTTCATCGAGACGCAGTGTTACCTATCCCAACACGCCCGAACCCCACTGCCAGAGCTCAGGTCAGCGTATGAGAAGTGGTCCGCGAGCGAGGGTGGCGACCGCTCTCTCAGCCCCAGTATCTTCGAGCAGCTCGTGACGAAGTACGGCGCCAAGTGTTATCCGAGCCCCGAAGGCCGGCTTGCCGTCGATCTCGCTCTTGTAGAGCAGGCATCCGAACAGACGCGCAAGGGGGCCGTACAGCAGCAAGCGGCATTGGATCAGATTGCCCAATTTATCGAGACCCAGTGCCGTCGATCCGCTACCAGACGCGCACCGGCAGAGTTGTTCTACGATGCTTACCAGGACTGGACGCAAAGCGAGACTAAGGGCCCTCCCGTCGGCCGCGACGAGTTCCTTAAGCGGCTGGATTATTACGGCTACCCGCGACAACAGGACGCTCGAGGTGTGGAAATTCTCATCGGACTTCAGCTCAGCGGTCGGCGCCCCCGCTTGAAAGTGGTCTGAGCGCTTGGTATGCCCTTAGGACCTGTCATGACCGGCATTTGCGGTCTCTCGCTGACGCCGGAAGAACGCGAGTTTCTAGGCGACCCCCGCATCGGTGGCGTGCTTCTCTTTAGCCGCAACTACGAATCGGTGGAGCAGCTAAGCCGGCTTACGGACTCGATCCATGAAATTCGCCAACCGCCACTACTGATCGCCGTGGATCAGGAAGGCGGCCGCGTCCAACGCTTCCGCGCCGGGTTCACGACGCTTCCGGCGCCCGGTCGTCTCGGCAAGCTCTACGATCGCAACCGCCGCGAGGCAGTCACCGCCGCCGAGCACCTCGGTTGGCTGATGGCCGCGGAGCTGCGCGCCCTGGGTGTGGACCTGAGCTTCGCGCCCGTGCTCGATGTCGAGCGCGGCGTGAGCCGGGTGATCGGCGAGCGGGCTTTTCATTATCGGCCGGAGGCGGTGGCAGAGCTCGCTCGCGGCTGGACGCGAGGGATGCATCAGGCCGGGATGGCCGCGGTCGGCAAGCACTTCCCAGGCCATGGTGCGGTAGTCGCGGACTCCCACCATGAGCTACCCGTAGACGATCGGCCGTTTGATGCCATCAGCAAAATCGATCTGTTACCTTTCAAGCGGCTCATAGCCGCTGGGTTGGAAGGGATCATGACCGCGCACGTGCTCTATCCACAAGTGGATGAGCGGCCGGCGAGCTTCTCCCCGGTATGGATTGCCAAAGAGCTCCGAGAAGGCCTCGGTTTCGCAGGGGCGGTGATCAGCGACGATCTCGGCATGGGCGGCGCCGCGGGCGTAGGTGATGTGCACCAGAGGATAGCCGCCGCACTGGCATCGGGTTGTGATTTGCTGTTGCTCGGCAACGAGGTCGGCACTGTTGCAAGCGCTGTCGAGTGCATCCCCAACATCGAGCGCCCGGATTCGGCGCAGCGCCTGCTCGCTCTTTGTAGCGTCGGGCGAGTGGAGCGCTTGCCGGTGCAACGGGATCCGCGCTGGCAACCGGCGGTGGCATTGGCAACGCAGCTTTGCGAAGGCGGGTCGCCAGAAATTGGTGGTTAGTTGTTGGGTCCGGGATGATTAAAGCGCGTTCAATCTGACACTTTTCCATATTCCCGCTGGATATGGCCGCCAGGCAGGCCGCGAGGTTCTCCACTTTCGGCACAGCACGCGGCTTTGGAAACCGGCACTTCCTTCAGAATCCCGCGATGCCGATGGAAAGCAGCCCAGCGCTCAATGAGAAAGGCTCTTGCGCTGGCTGCCGTCTTATTGGGCTTGATGGCGACGAAGGCCCAGCATGTCGCTCCAGCCGACGCGCCTTATACCGAGTGAGCGGGAGCACGCAGTACAAGGTGCGCGGCCCGGATTGGCCTCGCGTTTTCAAAACCATTTCTCGACAGTCACCCGGACCGACTGCACCGACACGCTACTGCTGCCGATACGGCGGCGGTATTCCATGCGCAGGCCGAAGTCGTTGTCGGTGTAGAGCGCTGCACCGATGCCTGTGACGAAACGGCTGCGGTCAAAGCCATCGATGCCGGCGCGATACAGCGGCCCTGCCAGATCGGCGTAACGCATGGCGGCAATGCTCTGGTCCTGGAAGTCATGCTGGTATTCCAGCCTCAGCTGCGGCGAGAACCGACCCCAGCCCACCAGATACTGGTAGTCCAGGCGCATCCCCAAGCTGGTGGTGGTGGTCTCCACGTCCTGAGCGGCATAGGCCAGGGCGTAGGTGTCGTCGCCCTGCTCGGTGTAGCCGTCGATGCGTGCGCGGGCGACGTTCAGGCGCGCGTAGGAAGCAATGCCCAGGCGCTCGAACTGCATCTCGTAACCATTGGAGATCGACGCAAACCACTGGGTAGCGTCACGCTCGCCGTAAACCTGGTTACCGTTGTCAGTGACGTAACGACGCAGCTCGAACGACAGCAACTGGTAACCAAGCAGGCCGTCCAGATAGAAGTGATCACCTGGGTGGTAACTGGCGTATAGCGCAATGTTGTAACCGTCAGCCTCGCTGCGGCTGCCGTTATCGCCGATACGGGTTTCATCATGGCCGTAGCCGAAGCCGGCGCCGAGCGCGAAACTCGGCCCGGTGCGGTAATCGGCGCCGATGCTGATGCCAGTAGTCTCGAACTCGAAGCCCTCGTTACCGCCGCGGCGAGCGTCGAAATCGCCAAACCGCAGCGCGCCGCCGGTCCACAGGCCGAACGGCCCGCTGGTGGCGGCAACCAGCGGCGATGCCGGAGTCGGTACGACGGCCGGCACGGGACCTACCGCCAGCGGTTGCGTGCTCACTAACAGCCGTTCGCAATGCTTCGGTGCCTGCCTGCCCAAATTTCGGCACGGGTGTTCCATGGGCACCGTGAAGCCGTTCGAAAAGCCGGCGCCACCGCCGGCATGCAGGCTTTCCAGGCGCTGCTGGAAGTTACCAATCTGCGCTCGGGCGAAGCGCCGGGTTGCAGTGGTCTGCGCTGTGAGCAGGCCCAACACCTCGGGATCCTTTGATGGGTCGCTGCGCACCTCGATGACTAGGCTATAGTCCCGGGTGCCGCTGAACCCGTTGGCGTCGCGCGCGCGCACGGTGAACGTGAAACGGCCGGAGGCGGTCAGCGTGCCGGACAGGCGGCCGTCGGTAGCAAGAGCCAAACCGCCCGGCAGTGCACCGTTGCTGATCGTGTAACTGTAAGGTGCCACGCCGCCACTGGCGCTCAGGGTTTGAGCGTAGTGGGTGCCGACGATGCCGGCGGGCAACGCAGATGGATTTACAGTGATCGTCGGCCCGGTGATCTGCAGCGCGTAGCTCACCGTTGCGGTAGAAGGGGTGCCGCCGCTACTGTCGGTGACACGCACGTCGAAGTTGAACATGCCGCTGGCGATCGGTGTGCCGGATAAGTTGCCATCCGCAGCCAGCGTCAACCCCGCCGGCAACGCGCCCCCGGTGAGCGCATAGCTGTACGGTGCGACACCTCCGTTGGTGCTGAAGCTCTGGCTGTAGGGCACGCCGCCGACACCCGGCGGCAGCGTTGCCGGGGCCAATGTCAGCGTGGCTGCGGTGATCGCCAGGTTGTAGGCATGGGTTCCGGGCTGGCCGTTCGCATCCAGCGCCTGCACGATGAAGGCGAACGCGCCATTGGCGCTCGGGGTGCCCGACAACGTTCCATCAGCGGCGAGGCTCAGCCCGGCTGGCAATGCCCCGGCGGTCACCGCAAACGTATACGGACCGATGCCGCCGCTCGCGGTCAGACTTTGGCTGTAGGCACTGCCGGCGGTGCCGGCGGGAAGTGTCGCCGGGGTCAGGGTCAACGTGGGCGGGCTCACGGTGATGCTCACTGTCGCGGGCGCCGAGGTGCCGTTGGCGTTGCTGGCGGTGTAGGTGAAGCTGTCGCTGCCGGTGAAACCCGGATCGGGCTGGTAGGTGATCGAAGTGCCGCTGGCGAGTACGCTGCCGTGGCTCGCCGCGGTGTCGATCGCAACTGAAGTGGGTGTGCCGCCGGTGATATTCAGGGCGATTGGGTTGGCGCCGCTGCCATAGGCTACGCTTGCTGCGACCGGGTTGGCGACCGGCGGCGCAACGTTGATCTGCAGCGTGTAGCTCTGCGTCTGGCTGAATGGGCCGGTGCCACCACTGGCGTCGGTCACAGTGACGTCGAAGTTGAACGTGCCCGAGGCGCTCGGGGTGCCCGACAAGGTGCCGTCGCTGGCCAGACTCAAGCCGCCCGGCAACGCACCGGCGCTGACCGCGAAGCTGTAGGGGATGGTGCCGCCGCTGGCGCTGATTGTCGCGCTATAGGCGCTGTTCAACTGCCCGTCAGGCAGGGTCACCGGTGCCAGCGTGATCGCCGGCGCGGCGACAGTCAGCGCGTAGCCGTGGGTGCCGCTGAAGCCATCGGCGTCAGTGGCACGTAACGTAACATTGAAAGGGCCGCCGGCCGTCGGGGTCCCGGTGATCGCGCCGGTGCTCGCATTGAGGCTCAGACCGGACGGCAAGGCGCCAGCGCTGGCGTCGTAGGTATACGGCGCCGTGCCGCCGCTGGCGGTTACAGTCTGGCTGTAAGCGACGCCGACCGTCGGGTTGGGCAGGCCGGCCGGGGCGAGCGTGATGGTCGGCTGCGCATTCACCGTGAGGGTGACACTGCGGTTCTGTATGAACGCCCCGCCGCCGTCACTGTCGGTACTGCTGTCGGTGACGTTGATGCCGAACGTGAAGGTGCCGGTTGCACTCGGTGTACCGCTTAAAGTATCGCCGCTGAGAGATAAGCCCGGCGGCAGCGGGTTGGCGACGGTGCCGTCCCAGGCGAGCGTATACGGCGCTACGCCTCCGGTCACGGCAAAGGTGACCGAATAGGGCTTGCCGATAACCGCATCGACGGGGCTGGTCGGCGCCAGCAGCAAATTGGGATCGCCGACGCTCGGATTGTAGCTTTTGACCCCGGACGCGCTGCCCGCATCGGTCGCGCGTACGGTGAAAGCAAAAACAGCGCGATCGGTGGGCGTGCCCGACAGCAGGCCGCTTGAGCTCAACGACAAACCTGTGGGCAAGGTGCCGCTGTCAAGCGCCCAAGTGTAGGGCGCCGCGCCGCCGCTGGCGGTGAGCTGTTCACTGTACGGCGTACCGGCTACCATCGGCGACAAAGCACCGGGCGCGATGGAAATCGACGACACCGGCGGCGCGATGGTGACGTTGACCTGGATGTCGTAGTTGTCGCCGTCGTCGAGGATGAAGCTGTCGCTGGTGGTGTTGGACCCGTCGTGGGTATAGGTCAAATCGTAGTGATCGGTAGTGGCGGTGCCGTGACTGGGCGGACTTTCAACGAGACCTACGCCAAAGGGGCTGCTGGCACAATGTGACACATCCGTGGTGACTGAACCGCCGTTGGCGACGGAAATATTGAGCGTGGGACACTGCGGCGAAGGCCCCAGCCCGGCATAAGCCGCTCGCGGCCCCACCAGCGCCGCACACAATAGCACCAGTAACCCGAACCAGAAAAACAGACCGGCGCGCGGCATGGCTGCGCGGTACGCCGTTGAATGCTGCATGCCCCGCCCCGTTGGTTATGGATCGCATCGCAAAGAAGACACCCGCCATTAATCCGAGATGAATGCCGCTTTGGTCGCGCGCGCCTCTGCCGACCTGGCGCACCTTCATGTGACTACGCATTGCAGCAACTCCAGCCCCACAGGAATGCGGGGTCTGTCACAATTTTTTTGCGCCAAAATCCGCTATCGCGACACGCATCACGCAGCGATGCTTGCCAGCCGCCCCGGGACCGGTTAACAATTTCTACCGCCACAGGGAGCGGCGCGCGGAAGTCCAGGGAGGATAAAGATGAGCGAGGTTATTCTCGGGCAGGTTGTGCCGGTCGCATTCGGCTTCGCGCCGCGCGGCTTCGCGCTGTGCGACGGTCAGTTGTTGTCGATCGCCCAGAACAGCGCGTTGTTTGCGCTGCTGGGTACCCAGTACGGCGGCGACGGCAAGACCACCTTTGCCTTGCCTGATCTGCGCGGGCGTACGCCGGTGGGATACGGCAGCTCGACGCTTGGAGACGTTCCGATCGGTGAGACCGCCGGTGCTGAGACGGTCACGCTCACTGCGGCCGAATTGCCCGCGCACGTTCACCAGAGCAATGGCACGACCGCCGCCGGCGGGCTCAGGAACCCAACCGGCGCGTTATACGGCGCCGCGACGGCCGCAACCTACGCGCCAGCAGCCAGCGGCTCTCAGGTGACGTTGAATGCGCAGACGCTCGCCGCGGTGGGCCAGGGACAGGCGCACGAGAACATGCAGCCGTTCTGCACGGTTAATTTCTGCATCGCCATCACCGGCATTTTCCCCTCGCGCAACTGAGCATGCGCTCGCACGTCCTCGGCCGTGACGCCACACCTACCGCCTGGAGCATGAACCCATGAGCACCCCGTTCGTTGGAGAGATGCGGATGTTTGGCTTTTCGCGTGTGCCGGCTGGCTGGTTGCCGTGCAACGGGCAGCTGCTGCCGATCTCGCAGAACCAGGCGTTGTTCAGCCTGATCGGCACCACCTACGGCGGCGACGGCCAGACCACGTTCGCCGTACCCGATTTGCGCGGCCGAGTGCCGCTACACGCCGGCAGCGGACCCGGCCTGAGCTCTCGCACGCTCGGCGAGGGGGGCGGTACCGAGAACGTCACCCTGACGGCCGCCCAGATCGGCGCGCATTCGCATGGCTTCACTGCCACCACCAGCGTTGCCAGCGTCACTACCCCTGGCCCGACGTTGGCACTGGGCACGCTTAGCGGCGACAGCATGTACGCCACCGACATCAGTGGTGCCGCCTCTGTCACTCTCGCGCCGAGCTCGATCAGCGCCAGTGGCGGCGGCGCCCCGCACGAGAATTTAATGCCGACATTGACCGTGCAGTTCTGCATCGCGGCCGAAGGCATTTTCCCGGCGCGCAGCTGATCCGATAGCACGCCTACCCAAGCACACGGCGGTTTACACAGGGGAAAACACCATGGCAGAACCATTCATTGGCGAAATCCAGGCGTTCGCTTTCAACTTTGTGCCGCGCGGTTGGGCCATCTGCGACGGCGCCCTGCTGCCCATCGCGCAGTACACGGCGCTATTCTCGTTGCTGGGCACGACCTACGGCGGCGATGGTAAAACCACCTTCGGACTGCCGAACCTGGTCGGCCGCGCCGCCTGCAATATGGGCCAGGGCCCGGGGTTGAGCCGGCGCGACATCGGCTCGAGCTTCGGCACCGCTACAGTGGCCCTAAGCTCCACCCAGATGCCCAACCACAGCCACGGGCTCGAGATATTCGCGCAGCGCGACCCGGAGAAGCGCTCCGCCTCACCGGAGGCGGGCGATGCACTGACCGTGCAGGATAAGGACTTTCCGTTCGCGGCCGGCAGCTCGCCGACAACAGCTTTCGCGCCGGGCCTGATCGACAGCGCGGGGGGGAATCAGCCGCACCAGAACATCCAGCCCTATCTCGCGATCAATTTCTGCATCGCGCTGCAGGGTATCTTCCCGTCGTTCGACTGAAACATTCGTGATGGAAGTTGTGCCGCTGCGGCCATTCCCACCGACTGGAGATGGTTGCGGCCCGTTCGCGCTCGCATCTCTTCGCGCCTGCGGGATCGAGCTGCGGCGGGCACGCGATGCCGACATCGTCTTCCTGCGCGGCCTGTATCAGGCGTCACGCGAGGACGAATTAGCCGCGGGAGCATGGCTGGCCGCCCATAAGCAGGCGTTTCTCGACAGCCAGTTCGCGCTGCAGCACACGGACTATATCAGCCGCTACCCGAATGCGGATTTCCTACTGATCGAACAGCACGGGCGGCCGATCGGGCGCTTCTACCGATTGCGCACGCCACCCA
>JAKDMK010000335.1 GCA_030452365.1 Nitrococcus sp. | reverse complement strand
TCTGACCCCATTTTATTCGCCGTAGCAGGAATAATCGTGTCTGACCCCATTTTACCTTCGATCAGATTTCGATAACGGCCTTCAAGGGCAGGTGGTCGGACGCCTTGCGCGCGAGGGCGGTGGCATGCGCCTCCAGCCTTGCCAGCCGGCGGCGCGGGTGCACCCATAGGCGATCGAGCGCGATGAAAGGCCGGCGCGCCGGGAAGGTCGGACGGTGCGGCGTGGCCTCGAAGTGCGCATGCAGCCAGCGCAGGGGGCGCCCCCACAGGAACCATTCATTCAGGTCGCCCAGCAACACATAAATATCCGAGGAGCCGATATCGAACAGCGCAAGCAGCCGGCGAACCTGCTGACGCCGCTCCTGCGGTCTCAGTCCAAGATGCGTCGCCACGACTTGTATGCGCCGTCCATGCCCGGCAAGGGTGACGTCGAGCGCACCCCGCGCTTCGCACCCGGGCAGGGTCAGGTCAACCCGGTTCACCGTCAGGACGGGAAGCTTCGTCAATATGGCGTTGCCATAGTGGCGGGTTTCTCGCAGCAGGGTAGGGCCGGCAATGGCCGTCAAGCCTGTTTTTGCGGCCAGGTAATCCAGCACGTCGCAGCCGTTGACGTCATGGTGCTCAACTTCCTGCAGCGCCACCACGTCCGCATTCAGCTCCCGCAGGACATGCGCGGTGCGGTCGGGCTCGAAACGGCCGTCGGTGCCAATACAGGCGTGTATATTGTAGGTGGCGAACGTCAGGTACATTGTATGGATGGCGCAATTATCCTGAATTCGCTCTGTAGCGAATTCGCCTTATAGGTGAAGGTCAAGTGACACAAAAAATCTTTGTGGCTCATTGCGCTGAATTAAAAAATGAGCGGTCAACTGCCGGATTCAGGATTAATCGACAGTCGCCCTCAATCGATCATCCCGGCGCCGTCCCTCCCATCGCCAGAGTGTCCAGCCACCGGCGATAATGGCGGCGATGACGGCCGCCAATAGGGCGAATGCGGGCAGATCCGGTTCCTGGATGGTGGCGGCCAGACGATCCGTAAACAGGGATATGGCTATCAATCCCGGGAGCAGCCCGATGGCGCTGCCGATGACAAAATCCCGAAAGCGGATGTGCGAGGCGCCTGCGATCAGGTTGGTGATCGCAAACGGCGAGAACGGGATGATCCGCACGATGATAATGGTGAGCACGCCACGTTGCGCCAGGCGCCGGTTCAGTTCGCCAAGTCTTCTGCCCGCAAATCGTCGAATTGTTTTGCGGCCCAGTAAATGGCCGAGTGCGAAGGTGGACATCCCGCTCAACAGGGCGCCTAGCCATGAGTAAAGAAAACCATACAGCGGGCCGAACACCAATACGCAGACAACGATGAGTATCGTAAGGGGAAACACGACGAGGCCGGCGATGACGAAAACAGCCAGAGTCAGCAATGGTGCGGCCTGGGCCTGCTCGAATGCGGCGGCAAAGCCGGTCAATGTCTCGACATTGACCCATTCCCGCAAGGGCGACCAGTGCCACGCGGCGGTCAATCCCAAAAGGGCGGCGAGTATCGATACGACCAGAGCGATATGTTTGCGGGCCGGTTCGCGTTCTTCTTCGGGAACGAACTCTTCCATCAATTGGTCCGCATCGATGGGCCGGTCCGGGTCGACAATCTCCACATCCGGCACCAGCGCATCGACTTCCGCCGTCACGCGAAGCGTCAGCGGGTTCAGGGTGCGTCCGGCGCCGCGAAGTGATTCCACGACACGGATCAGGAAACCTTCGCGTAACAGGCGCACCGCAATTTCACCGGGATCCACGCCCAGGTGCTCGCTCAGAAGGCGGTTGCGGAAGGCGCCGATGGCGCCGCGAATGCGCGCATCACCGTTGGCTTCGAACACAAGGTCGCATTCGGTATCGAGACCCATCGAGCGGTTATTGAGGTTGGCGGAGCCCACGCGGACCAGTTCATCGTCGATCACGATCACCTTGGAGTGTACATTGACGCACTGCCCGTCAAGACCGGGTATGCGGGGAGAATAAAGCCGCAGGCGGTTGTAATGATCCGCCGCCTGAAGGCGTTTGAACAAGCGCTCGCGCAGGATATCCATGGTATTTTGCGATAGCCAGCCGTCGGTATTCTCAGGCAGTACCATGACGATTTCCGGACCATCGTGTTCGCTCAATCGCTTTGCCAGCGCAGCGCCTACCTTTTGCGCAGTGAAGTATTGGGCTTAAATATAGATTGAGTTCCGTGCCGCGGCGATTATGTCCAGCAGGAGCGTTTCCACTTCGCGCACTTCCGTCTGGTTCTCGTATCCGGGAACCGTGCGGGCAATGGCGACGTTTGTGTTTTCCAGATCCGGCGCCAGATAATCCGGCCAGTAGCCGGAATTGTCAGAGCCGATGGGCAATTCCGGCGCGGATAGCGCATGGCCCGTCGCGCGACGCCAGCGCTCGCGCGCGAGTTCGCCCAGCGCGGCCGCAACAGGGCCGCTGACCATCATCTGGACGTCATGATAGGGCTGCGGGATCGGTTCCGATTCGGCCTCGCGCCGGCGCGGGTCATCGGGCAGGTGCTCGGACGTATCCCAACGACCACGTGTCAGGTCCAGGCCGCCGGCAAACGCCACGCAATCATCGATAACGAAAATTTTCTGGTGATGACAGGCCCTGGCGGGGTGCCGATCGTCCAGGTGAAAATGCAGGCGGGGGTGCGCGTTCCATTCCTCTTTGTAGAGCGGTAGCCACTCACGAGCCGAGGCAAAGAACATATTGAAGTCCCAGTCCAGAACATGGATGTGGAGTTGATCATTGCGCTCGAGCAGACCGTTGAGGAAATCGCCCAAACGGACCGGCAGTCCGTCAGACGTTTGTTCCCGCGCCTGTGCCGGTGTGTGTTCCCGGATCAGTTCTACGCGGCTGTCGATATCCCAGCCAATGATCAATACCGAACGTAGGGCCTGTTTTGCCGTTTCCCGGAAGGCGTAAAAAAAGTCGGCCCCATCCACCAGAAAGGCGATCCGGTCGGCATGCTCGATTCGCCAGCAGTTCTGGCCGGGCTTCAGGATGGGAGAACGTGTCATGAGGGCGTGCCGATAAATTCGAGGTTTCGTAGTTTGCAGGTCGGGTTAGTGAAGCGTAACCCGACGATCCCGATGCCCGCGAGGCCCGACCACCCCGGCGATCGTTAGGGTCGAAGATTCGCGGCAGGAAGCGTAATGACAATGGTTGGCGGGCTGGCGACCCGCACCTTCGCCTGCGCCGCAGTCAGCGCGCCGGTCAGCGCAACAAGTCCCTCAAGCCCGCTGACGGTCGCGATCTTCGCCAGGAGTTCCGGGCCGCCCGAAGCATCGATGACTTCCAGCCGCGCATGTTCTTGGTCAGGATGCAGTATGCGAAACAAGGCATGGTTGTAATTGGCCGGCAAGGTAATTTCTATTTGCTCCGCCCGATCCAGCAGCGATGGTATCGATTCGATCGTTTCATGGCCATGCCAGGGCAACTTGACCAAGGGTTCCATTTCCATTATTTGCTCCCGATTCGCGCGTTGCTCTTCGCCTCGCCAGTGCGTATTACTATGTACCCGATCGCCTCGGTCTTCCGTTCGTTGTCGTACATAAAAAAGCGGGAATCGGAGGGAAGTCAAGTCAAG
>JAKDMK010000334.1 GCA_030452365.1 Nitrococcus sp. | reverse complement strand
AGCCTTATGCCAACTTGCAGAAGGGAATCCACTCCGATAATCAGCAGGAGCGCACTGAGAAACAGCACCATGCCCGCGAATCCATGCAAAAAACCCTGCCCCGCCTCATCGCCGAAATGGTAGGTGATCAGTGTCAGGACCATTACACGTATGACATTGGCGGTAAAAGAGATAGGTACGATCAGGATAGCTAGGGCAATGTTGCGAAATAGTGAATCGTGCCGAATGATATTGAGGTAGAGCAGACCCAATGCTTCAAGCGTGAATAGCGTATGCAGGCCGGCACAGGCATCCGCCACCAGCAGCTTGTATTGCCCGATTTGGAGGATGACGCCGGTGCGAGCGATAGGGTAACCTGCCCAGAAAAGTATGTTCTCGGCTACGTACGAGACAGCCATTTTCATCGGCATTGTCAAGGCATCCACTATCGCGCCGGGCAGCGGAATCATGAAAAGCATGAAAAAGAGCGGGAACCACTGTGCCTTGAGCGCGGCGCTGCCGCGCATGAGCAGGAGGATAGCCGCGAGCAGCCAAATGACCGAACCAATCTCGAGAAGCAGAATGTCTTGCGACCGGCCGATGATATAGAGCAGCAGACCGAAAATAAAGATGGGCCATCCGGCTGACGGGGCGTTGGGCCGGCCTTCACTCGCGCGGCACATATCGGGCCACTTACGGTAAATGAGCCAGCAGGCGATACCAAGTACGATAGGACCGTGAGCTTGCTGGTCGGTACCCCAGATACCGCGGAAGAGATCCACCAGGCTGGGTAAATACAGTACGGTCAGGCCTGCAATAATAGGCAACCAGATAAGCAGCCGGTTGGGCCAATCTTTCGGCTGGCCTGCTTGAACGTTGACTGTCATTGGAGAATCAATGCTCATTCTGTTTTTGCAAGGGGCATAATCTCGTTACCTGCGCGTTTTGGCTGTACCGCCGGCGCCGGAAACATAGGCTTGGCTAACGCGACAACAGCAGATAAGTAACCGCTGTATTCTCCATCCTTCCGTATAAAGCGGGAAAAGAAAAGCTCTCCCGGAATGAAGATAGGAGAAACAACCCCATTCCCGTCGATCTTTCAGTCGCTGTCGGGATTCTGGTGCGGTTCGGATCGGCTGTCAGGCTCCTCATTTTTGTTGCTCAGAAATCGTTTAGCGCCGAGCCCACGATCGTGGTGCCGGTCTGCTGAAGGTTACGGGTTAACTGCGTTATTTCTTGCATCGAGCTATGGTTTTTTCGAGCCAGCACGAGAGCGGCGCCAGCGCGTGCGGCGATGGTTTGGGTCTCGGCGCATTCGCTGGCGGCCGGGGTGTCGATAATAACAATGTCAAAATCGCGAGTTAGCGTTTGTAACAACTGGGTGAAGCGCGGCCGGCCGAGCAACTCTTGCGGATTGGGCGGTACCGCGCCGGCTGGTAATACGGAAAGCCCCGGCAAGAGGGACACGTGAGCGATCGCCTCGGTACCGATGCGCCCGGCAAGCATACCGGAAAGACCGGCATTATTGCCGAGTTTGAATAACTCATACTGGCGCGGCATACGCATGTCGGCATCGATGAGCAGGGTGCGCTCGCCAAGCTGCGAGAAAACGATGGCCAGGTTGGCGGCAATGAAGCTGCGCCCCTCTCCGATAGCAGGACTCACGATGGCCAACGTGTTGGCGTTGTGACGCGTCTCGGCGTCGAACCAGCGCAGCATAAGCTGGCTGCGCAACGCGCGCAAGTTCTCAACCACTGGACTAAGCGGCTTATAGGCGGCTACAAGCTGGTCGTTAAGGCTATTATCGCCCACGGGGAGGTAGAGATTATTGAACTGGCGGGAGAGGGCGAAGCGAATGTCGTCTTCCGTGAGCAGGCCCAGCTCGATGGCGGTATCGCCAAAACGCTTGCCCTGCTCTATTTGCAGCCGCAGAATTCGTTCGGCGTTTTCAGAGGAGAGACGTCCGGTATCGACAAGGATGGCCCCTATCGAGCTGTCGCTGCCAATGACGGCTTGGGCTCTACCAAAAAACGCTGGTTCGCCGGGATTCGTGGTCTGACTTCGCTTAATGGTTGGAACGCTGCCGCTTACGGGTTTCATGGCCTAATCCGGTTGATGTTCAGGAAGCTTCCGCTCCGAGCGCTCGGCCAGGCGCCTTAAGACGAGGAAATCTGGCTGGGAGCTTGCGACGGACTGATGATGGCGATGCCGCGGATGGAATGATCGCAAGTACGGGCAGATCCATGACCTCGAAGAGATCTTCCACTGAGCGCACTCGACGGTTGCGAAGTTCAAGCATTAATGCGACGCCCACTCCGAGTAGTGTGCCGAGAAAGATTGAGATCAGCACATTGAGCAGAGTCCTGGGCCTCGAGGGTTCGATCGGTATGGAGGCTGGGCTAAGCATGGCGATGTTCGTCTGAACAGAGAGACTCTCAAGCCGGGTCTGAGCGGAACGCTGGCTAACGCCTTCAAAGGTGCGCTGAGCAGCTTCGACATCGCGCTTGAGCACGCTCACTTGATCGCGCTGCCGGTTGAGCTCAAGCACACGTTTTTTCTGGCTTTCCATCGCCTCCAGCAACTCTTGCTCCTTCTGTTTGCCAACCTCGTACGCTGTACCGATACTATCCTGAATCTGTCGAATCTCACTTCCGAGCTTGTTTCTGAGCGATGCAAGTTGGGATTGGGTGCTCCTGGTTTGCGGGTGGTTTCTGCCGAGATTGATGCTGCTTTCCTGAAGCTTGGCGTCAAGGCGGGCAATGTCCGCCTTGAGGCTGTTGATCAATGGGTTCTGCATCACCTCAAACAGCGTGTCGGAGTTACCGGCGGATTTACGCTTGCTGCTGCTGTCGGAAGTTTGTGCCTGCACCATAGTGAGTTGCGTTGAAAGTTCGTTGAGCTTGGCAATTTCAAAATCGAGGCGTTCCTCGGTCGCTATAATGCCGGTTTCCTGCTGCTGTGCAGAGAGTGCCGCTTGGGCTTTCTCCAGATTTTCGCGCACCGCTCTGGTCTGGTCTTCAAACCACGCTGCGGATTGCCGGGAGGGCGTGACCTTGAGATCGAGGTTGACGTCGATGTAGGCCTGCGCAAAGGCGTTGGCTACGGCTGCGGCAAAACCGGGCTCGGCCCCGCTGAATTCGATGTTTATGACATTGCTGTCGCGCGAAGGCCTGACAGAAAGTTTTTTCTTTAGCAACTCAGCCAGCCAGGCCGTTAATTCTCCTTCACCACCGGTCGCTTCCATCCATTGCTCCCGGATAGCAGGGCTCTCATCCATGCGCAGCAGTTTTACCACGCGTTGCGCCACGCGGTCACTGTTGATGACATCCACTTGCGTGGCCATATAGCTGGGTGCCACAAGGCCGGGCAGTACCATACCGGCTATAGGATCAGGTGATCTGACATCGATCACTACCGCGGCGCTGGCGGTGTATTCCTTGGGCAGCAGCAGGCTGACCACAAGGGTGGTGGTCACGGTAACCAGCAGCGTGAGGATCACCACCTTGTAGCGCGCTCGAAGGATAAGCAGAAATTGTTGAAAAGTCATGAGAGGCCTGCGTTCTCAGAAAATACTTTCGCGTACGTAAATTATGTCGTTGGGTTGTACGACATCGGTCATTTCCGGTGAGATTTTCTCTACGCCGCCCTCGGG
>JAKDMK010000333.1 GCA_030452365.1 Nitrococcus sp. | reverse complement strand
CGAGACCATTTTGCGCGCGCAAGGCGCCGAGCGGCTGCGCGTCGCGCGCGATGACGCCGAGCGGACGCGCTTTTGGGCCGGGCGCAAAGGGGCTTTCCCGGCCGTGGGCCGGCTCGCCCCCGATTACTACTGTATGGACGGCACCATACCGCGCAAGCACCTCGCTCATGTGCTAAAACGCATCGGCGAGCTCTCCGCGGCGCAGGACCTGCGCACGGTCAATGTCTTCCATGCCGGCGACGGTAACCTGCATCCACTTATTCTGTTCGATGGCAATTGCCCCGGTGAGATCGAGCGGGCCGAGACGCTGGGCGCGCAGATTCTTGAGCTCTGTGTCGAAGTCGGTGGTACCGTCACCGGCGAGCACGGCGTCGGCATGGAGAAGATCGATCAGATGTGCGTTCAGTTCAGTACGGAGGAGATCGCGCAATTCCATGCCGTCAAAGCGGCATTTGATCCGCAGGGCCTGCTGAACCCGGGCAAGGCGATCCCCACGCTCAACCGCTGCGCCGAATTCGGCCGCTTACGCGTACACCAAGGCGAGTTGCCACATCCGGAGATCGAGCGCTTTTAGGGCCGCTAGACGCTCATGTCTATATCCGCCGACCTGACCGAAGAGCTCGCCGCCCAGGTACGCCATGCCGGCACGTCCGGCACGCCGCTGGAAATAATCGGCAATGCGACCAAGCGATTCTACGGCCGCGCAGCGAGCGGCGAGCCGCTTGCGACAACCGGCCATTGCGGCATCGTGAGCTACGAGCCGAGCGAGCTCGTGCTGACCGCCCGCTGTGGAACGCCGTTGGCGGAGATCACGGCGCGGCTCGCCGAACACGGCCAAATGCTCGCCTTCGATCCGCCCTGCTTCGCCGGCGAGGCGACCCTAGGAGGTGCCATCGCCACCGGCCTGGCGGGGCCGCGCCGGCCATTCGCCGGTTCCGTGCGCGACATGGTGCTCGGCATGCGGATCATCAATGGCCGCGGCGAAGTGCTGCAGTTTGGCGGCCAAGTCATGAAAAACGTCGCCGGCTACGACATCTCCCGTCTCATGGTCGGGGCATTGGGTACATTGGGTGTGATTCTGGATGTCTCGCTCAAACTCCTGCCGGCGCCGCAGGCCGAACAGACCCTTACCGTGGACGAGCCCGCCGCGCGAATCTATGAGCTTACCGAGCAATGGCTGCGGGCGGGGATCCCCGTCTCGGCCGCCGCGCACGGCGGTAAGCGTATGGTTGTGCGCCTCGCAGGCGCAGCGAGTGCCGTGGAGCTCGGCTGCCGGCGGATCGGTGGCCAGGACCTCGAAGCGGCTGGCAAGTTCTGGTGCGATCTTCGCGACCATCGCCTGCCCTTTTTCTCACGCCATGGAGCCATGCCCCTCTGGCGTATCGCGCTCCCTGCCGGCATGCCGCGGCCCAATTTGGACGGCGCCTGGATCAGCGACTGGGCCGGCCGGCAGATATGGCTGCGTACGAACATGGACCCCGCGCGTGTACGGGAGGAGGCGCAGCGGCTCGGCGGCCACGCCACGCTCTTTCGCGGCGGCGACCGCACGGGCGATGTATTCCAGCCGCTCGCTGCACCGCTGCTGCACTTGCACCGGCGGCTGAAGCTAGCCTTCGATCCGGGCGGGATCCTTAATCCCCGTCGTCTCTATGCGCGGCTGTGAGCTAGAATACGCCGCTATGCAGACGCAACTAGCCGATTTCATCAAGGACACCCCCGAAGGCCGGGAAGCGGACCAGATACTGCGCAAGTGCACCCACTGCGGCTTTTGTCTCGCGACCTGTCCTACTTACCGACTGCTCGGCGATGAGCTCGACAGCCCGCGCGGGCGCATCTATCAGATCAAACAAGTCGTGGAAGGCGAGCCCCCCAGCGCAAGCATTCAACTGCACCTCGATCGCTGCCTCACCTGCCGCGCCTGTGAGACGACCTGCCCCTCCGGCGTGCAATATGGGCGACTGGCCGATCTGGGCCGCACACTTGTCGAGCAGCAAGTGGCGCGCAGTATCGGGCAGCGCCTGGTGCAAAAAGGGCTGCGCCTGGTGTTGCCCCGGCGCCGCCTTTTCGGCACCCTGCTCACGCTCGGCCGCGCCTTCAGGCCGATCCTGCCGATGACGTTGCGCAAGAAGATTCTGCCGCAGCGCCCAGCGCTTGCCTGGCCGACCGCCCGCGCAAGGCCGCGCAAGGTGTTGTTGCTGGAAGGTTGCGTACAACCGGCGCTGGAGCCCTCGCTCAATCCGCGCACGGCCCGGCTGCTGGATGGCCTTGGGATCGAGGTGATCCGCACGCCCAAGGCGGAATGTTGCGGCGCCATCGATCAGCATCTTGGCCATCCGCACGCCGCGCGCGGCCACATGCGGCGCAATATCGACACCTGGTGGCCGCACCTGGAGGCAGGCGCCGAGGCCATCGTGGTAAATGCGAGCGGTTGTGGAGCCCAGGTCAAGGAATACGCGCATCAACTGCATACGGACCCCCATTACGCTGCCAAGGCCAAGCGCATCACCGAGTTGGCGCTGGACCCGATCGAGCTGCTGGAGCGCCACGCCGATGTGCTCGCCCCGGCCAGCGATGCCCCGCGGCGAATCGCCTTTCAGGCGCCGTGTACGCTGCAGCATGCGCTGCGGCTGACTGGGCGGGTGGAACGACTGCTCACGGGCCTCGGCTTCGAGCTCGTGCCGGTAGCGGATGGGACTATCTGTTGCGGTTCGGCCGGCACCTATTCCTTGCTGCAACCACGCCTTGCCACGCAGTTGCGAGCGCAGAAGCTGCAAAATCTGATGACCGGTCAACCGCAGTTGATCGCTACCGCCAATATCGGCTGCCTGACCCATCTGGCCGAGGTCTCCAGCGTGCCGGTGCGGCACTGGCTAGAGCTCATTGACGTTAACAACGCTTGATTGAGGAACGCCGCGATGACACAGCGTCTTGTCCCGCTGCTGGTAGAGCCCGCGGAGCTCGAGCAGCATTTGACCGACCCCCGATTGTTGCTGGTCGATATGTCTTCCGCGCAGGGCAATACCATCGGCCACATTCCTGGAGCCGTCAGGCTTGATTACACGGAGCTGGTTCGAGCCAAACCGCCGATCATGGGCCTGATCCCGGATGAGGCGCATCTAACGGAGCTGTTCTCGGGGCTGGGGCTGACGCCGGACCGACATGTCGTCGCCTATGACGATGAGCGCAATGGCCGGGCGAGCCGCTTACTCTGGACGCTCGATGCAATCGGCCACTTCGACTACTCGTTGTTGAATGGCGGGCTGCGTGCCTGGCGGGCGGAAGAGCGGCCCGTGGAGCTCGTGCCGCGAACGCCGGTCGCATCGGCATACGAGGCCAAGCTGCGCAACCCGGCGGCACGCGCCGAGCGGGAGTACATCCTAAGCCACCTGGATGATGATCGCACGCTGGTGCTGGATGTCCGCTCCCCGGCTGAATACAGCGGGGAGGACGTGCGCGCGATGCGCGGCGGCCACATCCCCGGCGCGGTGAACTTCGAGTGGACGCAGGCAATGGATCCCGACAATTACATGCGGCTGCGCCCGCCCGCGGAGCTCCGAGCCCTGCTTGAGGCGTGCGGAGCCACCCCCGACAAGGCGATCATCACCCACTGCCAGTCGCACCTTCGCGCCGCC
>JAKDMK010000061.1 GCA_030452365.1 Nitrococcus sp. | reverse complement strand
CGGTGCAGCCCCAATGCTCAAGAGGATAATGCCAATACACCACTACTTTATGCTGCTCAAAACGGATATCGCATGTGTACGAATATTACTTAATTACCAAGCAGACCCTCACATTGAAGATAAATACAAACGAAACCCTTTGTGTGATATCAATACTTCGAATCATAAACACCCATTAGCACTTTATGAGTTGTTACTCAAAAATCAATCTCTAGGCTGCTTTTGGGAATATGATAGCTTCATATCAGATAAGCAACATAAATCTCTTATTCAACTTGCTGTGAAATATTATGATCCAAAGCACCTTGATTTCCCCCTCTGTCACGATAGTTGTCCGCTCGTTTGAATCGGATGTTCCCTGAGTGTGGCCAATGGAAATCGGTAGTCGGGTAGGGACCGGCCATTGCTGGCCCATCCCCCCCTAAGAACCGTACGTGAGAGTTTCCCCTCATACGGCTCAAGCCTTTCAAAGCCCGCTTTCGCGAGCCGGTTTCACCACCTTGAGACCATTGATGTGAATCTGGTTATGGCAGTTCGGATGCGCCATGATGAGATTGATGCTCCCGTCCTTTCCGCCATCGACCCGCCGGATGATGTGGTGGACATGCCACCCCGTTTCCTGCGTGATCAATTCTCGGCAGATTGGACAACGACGATCCTGTTCCAGCCAGAGGTTGGTGAGCTTCTTCCTGCCCCTTAGCGAGTTCTGCATTTTGAGGCTCATACGCTCCTCAAAATACGTCTCCCATTTCGGGTCGAATGGATTGGCTTCCAACTTGATCGGCCGGTGTCGCCGAATGGGCGTATCTGTTGCTTTCCGCAGTGACGTCAATATTGGGTTCCCATCGGGGAATCTTTCACCTGTCGCCGCCGCAAACACCCAGTTACGGGTGCCTACGGAATGGAAGTAGCGTTGCTTGGTCCAGACACTACCTTTCTGCGGATGCCGACGTATGGCCCACTGCCATAACACTCGCCAAATCTCATGATCGACACGAGCGAAAGTCGTCTTCGCAACGACGTGTTGATGATAATTCGCCCAGCCTTGGATCATTGGGTTGAGCATACGAATCAGGCGGTGCTGATCCAGCGCTTTGTTACCTTTGACCGCAGAGCGTACTTTCTCCAGGAAGGTCGCCACATTCGCTTTCGACGGCTTGATCAACAGCTTGCCATTGTACTTGCGCACGTTTTGCCCTAGGAAATCGAAGCCCTCATCAATATGCGTGATCTTGGTCTTCTCGGGCGAGAGCGTGAGCCCCCGTTCCCGCATGAATTCCTCGACGATCGGCATGACCTCTTGCTCCAGTAGCTCTTTCGAGCGTCCCGTCACAATGAAGTCGTCCGCATACCGCACACAGTTGACCATCATGCGGGTCTGTACGCCGCTGGCGTATCGCATTCTTCCGAAAGCGGCATCCAACTTGGCTTCCAGCCCGTCCAAGACAAGGTTCGCCAGGGTGGGCGAGATGATGCCCCCTTGCGGGGTACCAGCTTCGGTTGGAAAAAGTTGCCGATCTTCCATATAACCAGCCTTGAGCCACTTCTTCAGGACCATGCGATCCGTCGGTATGTGACCTAGCAGCCAATCATGACTGATGTTGTCGAAGCAGCCTTTGATATCGCCTTCCAAAATCCACTGTGGAGATATCCGTCGGGCCAATGCGGTGAAGCATTGTTCGATGGCATCCGCCGTGGATCTTTCGGGTCGGAACCCAAAGGAGCGCCGATCCGCCTTGGTCTCCGCCATGGGTTGGAGAGCAAGCAGGTAAAGCGCCTGCATCGCCCTGTCCTTCATGGTCGGGATACCCAGCGGTCGCATCTTCCCATTGGCTTTGGGAATATAGACACGCTTCAGCGGTTGGGGATGATACCCGCGCCGCTTGATTGACGGCATGGCTTGAGACTTGGCTTGCGGAGTGGACCATGTAACGCCATCCACACCCGGTGTCTTTTTGCCTTGGTTCTCAGTGACTCGTCTGACGGCCACCGCTTTGCCGCTAAACGAGTGGGTCAGAATCCATTGCAGGGCTTTCACCTTGCCGTGTTTCCTTTCCCGTGTTGCCTTTACGATACGCGCTTGGAGCCTTCGCACTTCACGGTGACACTTAGCCCAGTCGATGCTGTGCCATGTGACCGATTCGCGTGAGGGCGCACCCGCGCAAGCAATTTCTTGCGTAGTCATCTGCAATTCCCTCTTTTAGAAGGTTGGACAAGTTCTCTCGTAGAGAAAGACCTGTGGAAGTCTGCCCGCTTTCGCGGGGGATGATGTCGCCTTACGGCTCAACCCCTATCCATCCCATTACAGGGCGGCATTCGCTTTTTCCACACTCCTGTACCCGCACCGCCAACAGCATTCCTTGCGGTCTGCCTGCCCCGAAGGGCAGCGATACGGGCTTACCGTGTTTCGCATGAGTAACGAGATGGGTTAGACCCTGCCTTTCCACCGGCGGTCATAGTGTCCGTGTGCCCTCAAGACGTATAAAAGGCAACCGACCGCATACCTTTTGGTTCAAGCCTGTCAGCATCTTTGGCTTGGCGTTAATAACGGCGTTTAACAGCAGTTCACTTGCGTTGGTCATACCATCCAGCCTAGCGCCGTACCCACATTGATGCTCGCAGGTAGCGCCTAGCCTCACGGCATCGGCGTGGCCCGAAGGCTCAACTACATTGTCCCGGCTGCTTCACACAGGCCCGTTACCAGTCCTGCATGTGCCGGTAGGCTACTGATGACAGAACATCAGGTTCCTCGCCAGGGTTGCCCCCGCCGTTGGAACAATTACTCAGGCAACTTCACGTCGCACACTTCTTATTAACTCCGGGCGGAGCAGCACTCAGGAGCTGATCTCCTGCGCACACAAGATGCGCCGGAAGTCCCGCTGCAGGGGATAGACCCAGACGGATTTCTTGGGCAATGCGGCGCGATGCTGGACGTCGAGCTTGCCTCGGCCCTGGGTTTCACCGGCTCGATGCCAGTTCGTGTGCGTGAACCACTCGGACCACCAGGCTGTGCGGCACGTGCAAGCCACGATCCGGGCAGGCTACGTGCTTGTAACAAACGAGTTGCCGTATATAACGCATCGCGTTATAGTCGGTCCCGTGATCAAGAGCTTCCGCGACAAAGAGGCCAAGAAAATTTGGGAAGGTCGCCTCTCCAGGAAGCTGCCCCAGGATATTCAGCCGGTCGCGCGCCGCAAGCTGAGAATGCTCAACAACGCCGTTACCCTTGCCGACCTCCGCATCCCGCCTGCCAATCGCTTGGAGGCGCTGAGCGGAAACCGCGCGGGGAAGTACAGCATCCGCGTCAACGATCAATGGCGAATCTGTTTCCGCTGGAACGAGGGTGCCGATGACGTGGAGATCGTCGACTACCACTAGGCAAGGCCGACCGAGGTATGCCATGACCGAACTAGCCAACGTTCATCCCGGCGAGGTGCTCCTCGAGGAGTTTCTCATTCCGATGAATATCAGCCAAAACCGCATTGCCCGCGAGATCGGTGTGCCGCCGCGACGTATCAATCAAATCTGTCTAGGCCAGCGCGCCATTAGCGCGGAGACGGCCGTGCTGCTTGCCAAATACTTCGGCAACAGCGCCCGTTTCTGGCTCGGTCTGCAGATGGACTACGACTTGGAAGAGGCGAGCAAGCGCCTGCACACGGCCTAATGCCACTGTAGGATGCATGCGCGCGCTATAGCGAATGAGCCGAAATCCGATGCACCAGCTGGTGGGCACTGCCAGGACCGGCCTGAGCGGTACCGGGCGCAGAAGTCGGCCCGCAATTCAAGCCGATGGGTGGGGCAGTCGTTCAGTCATGCCTTAGAAGGAACAGAACAAGGCGCCATTGATGGGAATATTCGCGCCATTTATGTATTGGGAATCGTCAGAGGCCAAAAATGCAACCAGCCGCGCCACCTCAATAGGTTCGCCCATGCGCCCGGCCGGAATCTGGCTGATGATCGATTCACGGATCTTTTCGGGTATGGCGTCGGTCATGTGGGTATGGATGTATCCAGGCGAGACGGTATTAACGGTAACGCCTTTTGCGGCGCTCTCCTTGGCCAAAGCCATGGTAAAGCCATGCAGACCCGCCTTGGCCGCTGAGTAATTGGTTTGGCCGAACTGCCCTGTTTGGCCATTCACGGAAGAGATATTAATGATGCGCCCGAAACCTCGTTCGCGCATGTCAGCAATGAACTGTCGGGTCACGTTAAATGCGCTGCTCAGATTGATATCGATGACGGCGTCCCAGTTTTCAGGTTCCATCTTGTGCAGGAATGCATCGCGCGTAATACCCGCCGCATTGACAATCACATCGATGCTATCGTGCTCGGCCTTGAGCTCACTTGCCATACCGACGCAGGCACGGTAGTCGGATACATCACACACGCAACCCAATGAATCTCAAATCCAAGCTTGCGCTGGGCCGCCTGCCAGCCGGCGATGTCTTCCTTCTCCGCGCAAACGCAAGTGGTCACCACCCGATAGCCGGCAGCGGCAAGCTGCTGGCAGATCTGGGTACCGATACCGCCGTTGCCGCCGGTTACTAACGCCACGCGTTTGTTCATTGGCTCGTCCCCTTGCTTGCCCAACGAGCGGCGCGTAGCGGGCGCTTATGCACCCGTGTAACGCTCACCCCCCTCCTCGGTACGCCGCAGCAGGCAAACGTTGGGGTTCGCAAGCTCACCGCAACCTACCGAGCTGTCTTCTTGTGCGGCGCACCATAGCACAGCGCATGATAGAAGTACGAGGCTCGGGGGGTCAATGGCGCCGCGGCAGGTGCGCCGGTCGGCGAGGCGGTTAGTTATTCTTCCGGCCAGGGCGCGGTCCGCGCCGGTGCTCAGATTGGCCCTCGTCATCGCGGCTGTTGCCCGAGGGCTTATTGGCTCTTTGCTCAGACCTCTTCTCCGACTCCGCCACATTGAGTCCGCTCATCGCCTGCCACATAGCAAGGTTACGCTCCGCGATCTGAGTCAAAATCTGCATCGGGTTGGTATCTATAAAGGTTCGAGTGCGCTCACGAAAGACACGCTGCTGCTCCGCCCAAAGCTCCATGCTCTTCTCAAGGTAGCTCGTGAGAATGTTCTGCATGTTGCCACCGTAGGCACGGATCACTTGCGCAAGCAGATCGCTGCTGAAAATCGGCTCACCGCCCTCCTCTTCCTCGGCAATGATCTGCAGCAGGATGGTGCGCGTCAGGTTCGCCTTGGTCTTGGCATCGATGACTTCGAAGTCGATACCGTCGAGCACCAGACGCTTGACGTCAGCGAGCGTAATGTAGCTGCTGATTGCCGTATCATAAAGCCGTCGATTAGGGTATTTCTTGATCGTCCGCGTCTCAGCCATGGGGCGACTCCAATACTGACCCGTTCCTCGGCGCTAACCCGACTTTGTCTTCGCGGCGGTCACCAGCGGAATCACAAGAACCTCGGGACAGCAGGTCCAAGCGGCTGCGGGCAGTCGGTTGTGAGTAACGCATATGAGCGGCCAAGGCAGTGGGTTTTGGCATCGTGCAACATGGGTATTGCTTGCGCTTGAATACCGGCTCGCGCGCATACCCTCAGCTCTACTGCAATAGTATGGCACTGATGCGGATGCACCGCGAAGATGCGCGCTACCCTACAAGCAGGCGCTGCACCGCTGCGATTTCCTCGTTTGCCTCCGCGAGAATCGGTGCACGCTCGGAGATTCCCAGCTCACCTAGGCCCAACCGGGCGTAGGCGGGTAGGTCGTCAAGGCTCGGATAATTTCGGCTCGCCTCGGTGCCGGAATAGCTCTGCAGTCGAGAGGCAAGGATCAGATCAGCATAGTCCGCCTTGCCCTCTTGCACACGCTGCCAATTCTCAGCCTCCAGCACGACCGTAATCAGCTCGTCAGGGAAATTCCAGCGTCGCAAGATCATGGCGCCGATCTGACCACGATAGGCCGCGATGGTATTGTCGAGAAGCGCCGCATCCCGGGCCAGCTCATCGTAATCATGTGCGTAGGCCAGGATGGGCACGACGCCGATATCGTGGATCAGTCCGGCAAGCAAGGCGCGCTCCGGGTTAAAGCCATCGAGTCTACGCGAGAGGACAGCGCTGATGGCTGCAACGAGGGTGCTTTGCGTCCAAAGCTCCGCCATGCGCCAGCTCAGCAAACGATGTTTGGTTTGGAACACCTCACGCATGGTCGCCGCGACAATAATCTCGCGCACGCTCTTAAGCCCAAGCCGCACGACGGCCGCGTTGAGAGTGTCGGCGACCTTTTTGCCGGCGAATATAGCGCTGTTGGCCGCTTGGATAATCCGTGCGGCGACGACCGGGTCGGCTTGAATGATGCGAGCCACCTCGGGTGCCCCGGCAGCGGGGTCGTTAACGGCCTGACGAACCCGTAGCGCAATATCGGGCATGCTGGGCAATGCCAACCGATCCTGCATGAGATCCTGGATGAGTCGGTAGAACAGGCGATCGCCAACGGCGCCATCGGCCTCGCCCACCTCGTCCACTTGAGAGGCGCGTGGCAAGATGGCTTGCAGGCGTTCCTGAATCTGCTGACGCGACAGGCAAATCAGCTTGACTTCGGTACAGGAAATGGCGTTGAAGGGATACGGATCCTCCAGCCCCAGCGGTTGCTGTGCAATCCCGGCATTGCCCATACCGATGAGGCTGCGCCGAGTGCCGTCATCCTCAAGGACGAGAACTTCACCCGAGAGCACGTAGCGGATGCGTCGATCGCTTGCGCCGCGGCGCGCAAGCAACGTCTTAGCTGGGTGTTCTTCGATTTCCGCCTCGGCAGCGAGCACCGCAAGCGCTGCCTTATCGAGCTCGCGCAATGGTATAAGGCCTTCGAGCATATCCGGCGATATGGTTGCTGGCATTAGCGTTTATCCCAATACGTTCGCGACGCGACCCACAAAGCGCCGATGCGTCCAGGCGGTTTGTATTGCAATCACTGCGCCCGTACGTCATTGACAGCCCTTTCCCCATGCGCTATCGGCGCGGCGGACCGAAACTTAAGGCTGCGCATTTGCACCCATCCGTCAGGCATTCATCTGGGCGTTACCCGAACGTACGCGGACATCCAGGCAGCAAAGGCGCCTAGCGATTGAGCAGCCGATCACTTGGCGAACGCACGACAATGAATCGCATGGGCGCACTGGTGTAATATCAGAGAGCAGCGCATTTCGAGGCGAATCATGGCAGGACATAGTAAATGGGCAAACGTACAGCATCGTAAGAAGGCTCAGGATGCCAAACGGGGCAAGCTCTTTACCAAGCTGATCCGGGAAATCACGGTGGCCGCCCGCATGGGTGGGTCGAATCCCGACTTGAGCCCACGGCTGCGGCTCGCAATCGATCGCGCACTCAACGTCAACATGCCTAAAGACAATATCGAGCGCGCGATTAGGCGCGGAGCGGGTACAGATGAATTGGAAGACTATGCGGAGGCGCGTTTCGAAGGGTATGGGCCCGCTGGTGTCGCCGTCATGGCCGACTGCATGACCGATAACCGTAACCGCACGGTCAGTGAGATCCGCTACGCGTTTAGCAAATACGGCGGCAATCTGGGCACCGACGGCTGCGTGGCGTATCTCTTCCGCAATCAGGGCGTAATCGTCTTCCCGCCGAGCAGTAATGAGGGCCGGATCCTGGAGGTCGCTCTGGAAGCCGGCGCTGAAGACATCGCGGACAACGACGACGGATCTCTGGAGGTGCTGACCTCATCCGAGCACTATCAGGCAGTCAAACAGGCGCTCGATGCGGCCGATCTACAGCCGGCGGACGCCGAGATCACTATGCGCCCGGAAACCACTGTGATGGTTGGCGCCGAGGTAGGCCGCAAGACCCTGAAGCTCATCGAACATCTGGAGGATTTGGACGACGTCCAAAATGTCTATACCAACGCGCAAATACACGAATCAGCCTACGGCGAGCCTTGAGCACACGCGCCGCAGCGGTGTACAGCGCATCCTCGGCATCGATCCCGGCTTACGAATTACGGGCTTCGGTGTCATCACAGTGGACGGTGCCAGTCTCGGCTATATCGCGAGTGGCATCATTCGAGTTCCGGAGGGGTCTCTTCCCGAGCGGTTGTTGGTCCTGTTCCAGCAGATAACAACAATTGTAGCGCAGCACGAACCGGCCGTCGCCGCGGTCGAGCAGGTCTTCGTCCATCGCAACGCAGGCACGGCGCTGAAACTCGGACATGCGCGGGGCGCTGCCATTTGCGCCTGCGCCAGCGGCGGTCTGACGGTGGCCGAGTATACGCCCAGGGCGATCAAGTTGGCCGTTGTGGGCACCGGCCGCGCCGACAAGGATCAGGTACAGTACATGGTCCGGAGTTTGTTGGGACTGGGCGGGGAGCTGCGAGCCGATGCAGCCGATGCGCTGGCAGCCGCGGTCTGCCATGCCCATGGGCAGCGATTCGTCCGCGCTCTGGCCCATGAGAAACGCATATGATTGGCCGCCTGCGTGGCATTCTGCTGGAAAAGCATCCGCCTCATCTGCTGATCGACGTTCAAGGCGTGGGCTATGAGCTCGATGCACCGATGTCCACCTTCTATGAGCTGCCGGCGCAGGGCGAGGAAGTTATTCTTCGTACCCACCTCGCTATCAAAGAAGACGGGCAAACCCTCTACGGCTTCCACACCGAGCAGGAGCGAGCAATATTTCGCAACCTCATTCGAGTAAGTGGCGTCGGTCCCAAGCTGGCGCTGACTCTACTCTCCGGCATGCGTGCGGAAGAGTTCCTGCGCTGCGTGCGCCAGCGCGATGCCGCAGCGCTCACACGCCTGCCCGGCGTTGGCAAGAAGACGGCAGAACGTTTGGTCGTAGAAATGCAGGATCGACTCTCCACGTTTGCTACACAAGATCTTCCGAATTCGCTCCCTCCCCTCTCCCAAAGCGGCGACCGTGAGGCGGTTAGCGACGCCCTAAGCGCTTTGCTGGCACTAGGCTACAAGCCTCATGATGCCCACCATTTGCTGGCTGGACTGTACCAGGAAGACGTTAGCAGCGAGGAGCTCATTCGACTCGCCCTGCGCAAGGCTATTCACAAGCCGTAAGCATGAGCAAGCCGATGCATGACCTCTACTTGCCTCATCCATCGCTAGGGTCTGTTACCGCGGCAGCCTATGCGGATCATCCATATCAGGCTCAGCTCCCGGCAGCGGGCCAGAGGCAACGTTCACTTTCCATTAAACATCGACTGCCAGCGCCCTCAATGCAATCGGCTGCAATACGCATGCTTTGGAGATGCAGGCTATGATTGAGCCGGATC
>JAKDMK010000332.1 GCA_030452365.1 Nitrococcus sp. | reverse complement strand
TTTTATAGCGATGATCGCAGAGTATAACCTTCACCCTCACCGATCCCAAATGGGTGTCGGGTAGCACAATGGCTACTTCAGCGACAATATGGCAGCTACGCCTAACGCATTGGTGGTTCAATGCCGCTCAGCTGCTTGCAGTTCACGCATATGCAACGGGTCAGCGTCGCGCGCAAGCTGGACCGCCGCGATCATCGGTTGGCTGATAGCGGATGGTTCGCCTCGAATGCGGGCGCGCTATCTCGAGATGTTCAAGCGATAGCGCTCTGCGAGTTCGGCAATGCGGATGCGCGCCTCGGGCGATATATTTTGAAACTCGAATCCGGAGTTGTGGAAAACCGCGTTACGATCCTTACGCGTCCAGATACTGCGTGCGTCGACGTCGATGTAGCGACTGCCGCTGATCTCTTCGGCGAGCTCGATTCGCAACGGGAAGAACTTCTCCTCCGACGGATCAGTGGTCTCCAGCATGCCACCGTCAATGGTTATATCGGTTAAATATCCGATGAGCTCTTCCGTCTCGCGGTGAAATACGGGCAGAAACTTGTCCACGACATCACGCGGCCTTCTACGTGCATCCTTCATGGCGCCTCCGGCCATACGACAAATTTAGTTTGGGTAAACTATGATCTGCTGGGTGTGCGTTGTCTATACACCGACTATCATTTGTCAAGGCTCGAACCCTCTTCGGTTCGTGCGGACATCGGTCTGAGCCGAAGGCGAAGAGAATACCACAGTTTGGTGCTCAAGGCTTGATTGCGAGCCCATGATATCAGATCAGGGAATTCAGAAAGAAGCCGGAGGACTGAGATTTAGGAATGAGCGCAGGGGATACATACGATCTTCTAGTCATCGGCGCTGGCATAAACGGGGCCGGTATTGCCCGTGACGCTGCAGGGCGCGGTTCGCGGGTGCTGCTGTGCGAACAGGCCGATGTGGCGAGTTATACCTCGTCGGCCAGCACCAAGCTGATCCATGGGGGGCTGCGCTACCTGCAAAATTATGAGTTCAGTCTGGTAACGAAGGCCCTGCGGGAGCGGGAGATTTTGTTGCGCAATGCGCCACACATTATCGCACCGCTGCGCATTGTCATGCCGCACAGCCCATCGCTGCGGCCGGGTTGGATGATCCGAGCCGGACTGATGCTCTATGATCATCTAGGCGGTCGCAAGCAGCTGCTGGCGCCTTCTGAAGCGGTTGATCTGCGCTGGCATGTGGCGGGCCGCGCGTTGACGCCGCGCTTGGCCGAGGGCTTTGTCTACTCGGATTGCAGCGTCCAGGATTCGAGGCTGGTGGTGCTCAATGCCATGGATGCGGCGCAACGCGGGGCGAGCGTATGGCTGCGAACGCGCTGCCTAATGGCTCAGCCGCATGGTCATGGATGGAGGGCGGTTCTGCAATGCATGCGCAATGGTAGCGAGCGCGTGGTGCATGCACGTGTCCTCGTCAATGCCACCGGACCGTGGGCCAGCTCATTCCTGGCTGAAGCCGTTGCACTGCGCTCCGCACCCACCCTACGCCTAGTCCAGGGCAGCCATATCGTGGTACCCAAGCATTTCCGGCACAATTGCGCCTACCTCTTCCAAAATGACGATGGACGAATCGTGTTTGCCATCCCCTATGAGCGGGATTTTACTCTGATCGGCACCACCGAAGCGCCCTACCAAGGTGAGCCAGCGGAGGCTCGCGCCAGCGAGGAGGAAATCAGCTATCTCTGTCGCGCCGTCAATCGCTACTTCCGCGAACCGATACGGCCAGAGGCGGTGGTTTGGACGTACTCTGGGGTGCGGCCCCTGTATGATGAGCGCGATGAAATAGAGCTCTCGGCCGCCAGCCGCGACTACTTACTGGATCTGCGCATGCATCCGGCGCCGCTGCTCTCCGTGTTGGGTGGCAAGCTGACCACCTATCGCCTGTTGGCACAGGACGCTATGCGCAAGCTCGCTGCAGTGCTCGGTTGCGACGAGGCCGATTGGACCAGTCGGGCGCCGCTGCCGGGCGGCGATATTGCGGATGCCGATTTCGATGGATTTCAGCGCAGCGTAATGCACCGCTATCCCTGGTTACCACAGGCGTTACTTGAGCGCCTGGCGTGCAGCTATGGTACGCGCATGCATCTCATTCTACGTAGTGCACACGGGCTCAACGGGCTCGGAGAGCACTTCGGTGCCGGGCTCTATGAGGCGGAACTGCGCTATTTGATTGAGGTCGAGTGGGCGGTTACGGCGGCAGACGTCCTTTGGCGGCGTAGCAAGCTTGGGCTGCGCCTTACCGAAGTTCAGGTCGCACGCCTAGCGCAATGGCTTGCCGGCGCGCACGCTGAGCACTCAGAGGCCGCAGCGGGCACTCGGCGTGCCGGCGTGCGCAACAGCAGCGGGGAGCCATGAGAAGCGCAGCGCATCCGCCGACAAGCCTATTCTATTATTCGGGCTGCCCGCGCCTTCGCTCTGTCGGCTCCGTCGCGGCGCGAGTGCCATGCGCCTGCGCCAATTCCGGATAGCGGAAGCAGTCGGTAGTATGGTCCATGACCAAGCCCGCCGCCTGCATGTAGGCGTAGCAGATGGTGCTGCCGACAAACTGGAAACCTCGTGCCTTCAAATCCTTCGTCAGAGCATCCGATTGCGCGGTACTGATCGGCACCTCAAGCTGATAGCGCCAGCGGTTTATGATTGGGCGGCCGTCCACAAAACGCCACAGATAGGCATCGAAGCTGCCGATCGCCTCCTGGGTGTCAAGGAATGCTCGGGCATTGGGACGTAGCGCCTCGATCTTGCGCTTATTGCGGATGACTCCGGGGTTGTTGAGCAATGCTCGAATCTGTGTGTCGCTCAGGGCGGCCACGCGGGCGGGCTCGAAATGATCGAGTGCCAGCCGGTAGTTCTCGCGCTTTTGCAACACGGTCAGCCAGCTCAGACCTGCCTGCATACCCTCCAGTATCAGCAGCTCAAACAGGCGCTGGTCGTCATGCAGCGGGTTTCCCCACTCGTAATCGTGATATTGGATATAAAGCGGGTCGTTGGTACACCAGGAGCAGCGTTGGGTCATATCCTCTCCCTTGGAAGCGCATCGAGTCAGTCTCGAAGGCGATTATACTGTTGGCAAACGCCTTCGACGTCGCGTTGGACCGGAGGCGCGGTGAGTATGCTATGCATTCCGTCGATGCCCACACCATACCCGATGAACGCGCGGGACATTACGGTGCATTACGCTACGCATTACGGTGACGCCTTACTATTTACACTAATTAATCGGTCCGGCTATCATTCGTTTATGGCCCGTTTACCCCGCATTATCGTTCCTGGCGTCCCCCGCCACGTTACACAACGGGCAATCGCCGGCAGAAGGTATTTCCTTAAGCAAGGCGATTCGCCCGGTAACGGGCGGGCCCTACCGCGAGAGGTGTTTTGTAACCCGTAACGTAACGCGCTACCATGAAGCGTGATCAAGAGCTTCTCCCACAAAAGATTGGAACGGTTTTTCCTCACGGGGAACAAGTTGGGAATCCAGGTCAAACACGCGTCGAGGCTACGATAGATCTTGGCACGGCTGAATGGTGCGACGTCTCCTCAGGATATAGCGCTCCCTGGGCTTCGGCTCCACGAGCTGACGGGTAATCGCAAAGGCGTCTGGTCCGTGAACGTCAATGG
>JAKDMK010000331.1 GCA_030452365.1 Nitrococcus sp. | reverse complement strand
GGATACCACGATCGAGGGGTTGGCAAAGCTGCGACCGGCCTTTCGCAAGGATGGCACTGTTACGCCCGGCAATGCGCCGGGGCTGAACAGCGGGGCGGCAGCAATGATCGTGGCCGCGCGCGACTGGGCCGAACGGCATGGCCTCGAGCCCACGGCGCGGCTGGTCAGCTACGGGATCGCCGCCAGGGAGCCAGGGTACTTCGGGCTGGCTCCGGTTCCCGCCGTAAGGCAGGCGTTGGAGCGAGCCGGCTGGTCAAGCGGCGATATCGAGCGCATCGAGATCAACGAAGCATTTGCCGCCATCGCCATTGCCATCACGCGTGAATTGGAGCTCGCCGAGGACATCGTCAACGTGGAAGGCGGTGCCATCGCCCACGGCCACCCCATCGGAGCGACCGGGGCGATCCTCACCACACGGCTGCTGCACGCAATGGCGCGTGATGAGATTCGCCGTGGGGTGGTCACACTGTGCATCGGTGGAGGTCAAGGCATCGCGCTTGCTCTGGAGCGCCTCTGAGGAGACGGAGACGGGGCCCGGAGTCGGGGTCAAGTCTAGTTTTGTGTATTTAGCAGGTGGGACGCGCCTCTGGAATTATGCCTTAAAGGCCTCAACGCCCTGGAATGCACAATATTAGACTTGACCCCATCGGTCCTGACCCCATCGGTCCCGATTGAGAAACGTGCACGAAATCTCATCAAAAAGTACTCTATTGCCCGTAGCATGGACCCGTGCGGTGCACTTGGCAACGTAGGTTGCCGGCGATTCCGCGAGTAAACTAAGCGCTTTCGATCGGGCCGTAGAGCAGATTTTCGGATGTGCAAAATGGCTCGAATCCGGGCGGGAGGAGACCGTTAGTTGCTTGGCGGGGGTGTTTCCAACATGCCATTGTGACGTGGCATGCATACCCCGATGGAGTAAGCATGAGCGATAGAGAAGCGGCTAAGCTCAGCCGTCAACTCGACCAGATAGTAGGGCAGCTGCCGAATCGGGTCAGCCGAGTGCTTCGATGGTTGCGGGAGCCCGCATCCCGCTGGATTCGCATCCCCATAGGAATTCTCCTCATCGTTGCAGGGATTTTCAGCATCTTACCTGTCCTTGGGTTGTGGATGCTGCCGCTTGGTCTGCTTTTGCTGGCGCAAGATCTGCCGTTCCTGCGCCGTCCAATTCGACGTGCTCTGGTCTGGAGCGAACGCCAGTGGCTTCGTTGGAAGCGCTCACGTCGACGTCGCAGATCGTAATCGCGCGAACGCCGCAGCTACGTCTGGAACTCGTACGTCAGCGTGTCAGAGTGCCTACCGATCATCTGCCATTTACGGCTGCTGATGCTTTCTGAATGCGGCGGCCATGGCCGTCGCTGGGCCGCGCTCCTTCTCGCGGCTGTTGTGTTTGCCGCGCGCCATACCCGGTCCATCGCCCGTTAGACGCATGGACAATGCAATGCGTTTGCGCGCGAGGTCGACTTCGATCACCCGTACCTTTACGACATCGCCCGGTTTGGTCACTTCTCTAGGGTCGCGCACGAAATGTTCGGCCATCGCCGAAATATGGACCAGCCCGTCCTGATGAACGCCGATGTCCACGAAGGCACCGAAATTCGTGACGTTGGTCACGACACCCTCGAGAATCATGCCAGTGACAAGATCCCCAAGCGTCTCCACCCCCTCGCGAAAGTGCGCGCTGCGAAATTCCGGGCGAGGATCCCGCCCGGGCTTCTCCAGCTCCCGGAGAATGTCGGTAACGGTAGGAATGCCGAAGCGCTCGTCGGTGAAATCGGCTGGATTGATGGTGCGCAGCAGATCGACGTTACCGATCAACGCGGCGATCGGGCAACCCCTGGCGGTGGCGATGCGTTCGACCACCGCGTAGGCCTCGGGGTGCACGGCGGAGGCATCGAGCGGCTGCTCCCCATCGCGGATGCGCAAGAAGCCCGCGGCCTGCTCGTAGGTCTTGGCACCGAAGCGGGATACGGCCTTAAGCTCGTCCCGGCGGCGAAAACCCTGCCCATTATCGCGATACGCGATCACCCGCTCGGCCAAGGCGGGCGAGAGCCCGGAGACGTGCGTCAAAAGCGCTGCTGAAGCCGTGTTCAGATCGACACCGACGGCGTTGACACAATCTTCGACCACAGTGTCCAGCGCGCTCGCGAGCTCCGCCTGACCGACGTCGTGTTGGTACTGCCCGACACCGATAGAGCGGGGCTCGATCTTGACCAGTTCCGCTAGAGGATCCTGCACTCGGCGCGCGATGGAAACCGCGCCGCGCAGGGAAACATCCAAATCCGGAAACTCGTCGGCGGCGCGTTGCGAGGCGGAGTACACCGAAGCCCCCGCCTCCGAGACCATGACATCTGTCAAGCCAAGCCCCGGGTGCGCACGGCTGAGATCGCCGACTAGCTTTTGCGTCTCGCGCGAGGCAGTGCCGTTGCCAATGGCAACCAGCGTGACCTGATATTTCTGCGCCAACGCCGCCAAAGAGGCGATGGCTTCATCCCAGTGGTGCTTCGGAGCGTGCGGGTAGATCGTGGTCGTGATTAACAACTTGCCGGTCGCATCCACCACGGCCAGTTTGCAGCCCGTGCGCAGGCCGGGATCGATACCAAGCACCACGTGCGCTCCGGCCGGCGCGGCGAGCAGCAGATCGCGCAGATTGCACCCGAATACCCGGATGGCTTCAGATTCCGCCGCCGCCTTGAGTCGTGCGAACAAATCAGTCTCAAGCCGCGTGAGCAGCTTCACCCGCCACGTGAACCGCACCATGTCTGCGAGCCAGCGATCGCCGGGGCGTGAGCCCTGGCCCAACCCGAGATGGGCGGCGACCATGCGCTCGCCGGCACTGGCTGAGCTGCGGGGCTCATCCAGTTCATCCGGCATGACCAGGCGCAAACTCAGCACGCGCTCGCGCCGACCACGCAACAGTGCCAACGCGCGGTGAGAGGGAATCTTGCGTATGGCCTCACGGTAATGAACGTAGTCGGAGAACTTGGCGGCGTTCTCGGGCGCCGACTTGACGCCTTCAGAAACCAACAGGCCATGCTGCCAGGCGTGCTCACGCAAACGATGCAACAAAGCGGCATCTTCGGCCAAGCGTTCGGCGAGAATAAACCGCGCGCCCTCCAGCGCGCTTGCCGGGTCAGTGATCCCCTGCGCCGGGTTGAGGTAATGCGTTGCCCGGATTTCCGGGTTCTGAGACGGATCAGCCAGCAGCTCTTGGGCGAGCGGCGCCAGGCCCGCCGCGCGCGCGATTTCGCCCTTGGTGCGGCGTTTCTTCTTGAACGGCAGATAGAGATCCTCCAGACAGGTCTTGCTATCTGCTTGCTGGATCGCATTTGCCAGCTCGGCCGTAAGCTTGCCCTGCGCGCCGATGGCCTTGAGGATAACCTCCCGGCGCTCGTCCATACTGCGCTGATAGCTGAGCTGTTTTTCCAGCTCGCGCAAATGATTATCGTCCAGCCCCGCGGTCGCCTCCTTGCGATAGCGGGCAATGAAGGGCACGGTTGCGCCTGCATCGAGCAATCCGATTGCAGCGGCCACTTGCCTGGGGTCCACCTGCAGCTCGGCAGCGATACGCTGCGCCACGCTCTGCGCCATTATTACCTTCCATTATGTAACGGCTGCGGATACAACCGTGGGACGCCATGCACCTTGCGGCT
>JAKDMK010000330.1 GCA_030452365.1 Nitrococcus sp. | reverse complement strand
TAGGAGTTAGGAGGTAGGAGTTAGGAGGTAGGGGTTAGGAGGTAGGAGTTAGGAGAGCCTCACTCCTCACTCCTCACCCCTCACTCTCTCGCCTCACTCCTCACTCCTCACTCCTCACTCCTCACGCCTCACCTTCCCCCTCACTCCTCACTCCTCACTACTCAGGGAGAAAGACATGACCGTTCAATCATCCGCGCTTGCCGCGCTCTCGATCGGCACCACCACCGTCGCCGATGTGCAAGCCGAATACGACGCCGATACCTATACCGCGGTGGGCGAGATCGAGGATTTCGGCCAGTTCGGCGATGTCATCAACCCCGTGAATTTCATCTCGCTCGCCGACTCGCGCGTGCGCAAGCTGAAGGGCTCGCGCGATGCCGGTACCATGAACCTCACGGTGGGATTCGATCCGGGCGATGCGGGCCAGGACGCGCTGATCGCCGCGTTTGCCGATACCGGCACCGCGAACTACAACTTCAAGGTCGAGCTCGACGATGCGGTATCCACCAACGGCACTACGTTTTACTTCTCGGGGCACGTGATGTCGTACCCGGTCACGGTGGGCAGCGCGGACAATGTCATCAAGCGCGCGTTTGCCATCGCCATCAACACCGCCATCATCGAGAAGGCGGCGGCGTAGTGGCGCGGCTCGATCACGGCTACGTGGAGCTCGACCTCGCCGGCGAGTCGGTGACGCTCAAGCCCACGCTCGATGCCATGCAGAAAATAAACCGCCGCTTTGGCTCGCTGCGCGCGGCGATCGAGCAGCTCCAGGGCCTGGACTTCGAGGCCGTGGTGTTTGTCATCGAGGTGGGCGCGGGGCGCAAGGATATGGCGGCGCGCGTGTTCGAGGCCGGGCTGACCCACGTCACGGCGCGGGTGTGCGAGTTTGTTTTGCTGCTGATGAACCCAAGCGCGCGCGCGGGCGGAGCCGCAGAAGAGGGAAAAGTCTAACGGTCGATGAGTACATCGACCATTTCTTCAGTGTGGCGACCGGCTGGCTTGGGTGGACGCCCGAGGTAGCGCTCGGCACGCCCATCCCGCAGATCGAGCTTGCCCTCGAGGGGCGCATCGAGTGGGTGCGCAAGACCAACCCGTGGGGGTCGGGCGATCCCGCGCCGGCGCCGCCGGTCAGCGAGCGGCTCAAGGCCGCGCTGCGTGCAAGGGCCGCGCGCTAGAGGTGGGGCGCCTGGCGCTCGGGTGTTGGGGAGGCTGGCGCCTGCCGTGTTTGCAGCATGCTGCCGATGCCACCGACGGCGAGCCCTGGCAGGATGAACAACAGCATGTTAAAGCCGAGCAGCAGGCCAATGTGTGCGCTCGATGCGCTCGCCCAGTCAGGAAAAAGGATGATGTTGGCGCCGCCCAGGGTCGCCCAGCCGTAGCCCAACAAGCGCAATACTGTATTCATGGTTTTCCCTCTTTTTGTCGTATCAGGTAGGCGTCGATCGCGCGGCGTATGTGCTCGGCGAGCGTAAGCCCCGTCTTCTTCGCCAACGCTCGCAGCTGCGCCAGCGTTGGCTCCGGTATAAATACATGTGTGCGTTTCATGCACACCTAGTATAACCAATCCCCAGCGTGAGTCAATATGGCAACCGCGCAAGAATTGCTCGTCGTCATCGACGCCAGTACAGAGCGTCTGCGCCGCGAGCTCAATCGCGCCGATGCGCAGGTGGCGCAGTCCACGCGCAAGATCGAGCGCGAGCTCGGCGGCATCGATGCGGCGTTCACGCGGCTCAACAAGACCGCCGCGGCCGCGGGCGCGGCGATGTCGCTGGTCTTTGCCGCCATGGGCGCGGCATCGGGCATCGGCGCCATCGTGCGCATCAACGATGCCTATACGCGCATGGCGAGCCGGCTGCGCCTGGTCACCGATTCCTCGGCCGAGCTCGCGCAAATCCAGAACAAGCTCTTCGCGCTCGCGCAGCAGACGCGCTCCGAGTACGAGGGCGTGGTCGATCTCTACGTCAATCTGGCCGCCAACACCAAGGAGCTTGGCTTAAGCCAGGGCGAGCTGATCGATATCGTGCGGGTCTCCAATCAGGCGATCCAGATCTCGGGCGCCTCGGCCGAGGAGGCGAGCGCGGGCGTGCGCCAGCTCATCCAGGGCCTGGCGAGCGGGGAGCTCAGAGGCGAGGAGCTGCGCTCGGTGATGGAGCAGACCCGGCGCCTGGCGCGCGCCATCGCCGATGGGCTGCATGTCAGCATCGGCGGCCTGCGTGACATGGCCGAGGCGGGCGAGCTCACCACGGCGCGCGTGATCCAGGCGCTGATGTCCCAGCGCGCTGTGATCGAGCGCGAGTTCGGGGGCATCGAGCGCACCGTCTCGCAGGCGATGGTGCAGCTGCAAAACTCGGTCAACAAAGCCGTCGCCGGGGCCGATATGAGCGCGCTCGTGGAGGCGCTCGATGAGCTGCGCGCGGTGGTGAGCGACCCCGACGTGCAGCGCGGCATCGCGAGCCTCGCCACGCTGGCGGTTAACTTTGTCGCCGATATGGCCAAGGCGCTGGCGCTGCTCGGTAATGCCATCGCCGATATCGGCAAGGTCGATGAGCTGCTCGGGGCTGTTTTTGAGCGCCTCGCCGAACAATCCGGCCCGGCGGTTTTCTCAAGGCTCGTCGAACGTCTCCAGCACCGGCTCGGTGACTTCGCCGCCGGCGAGCTCGGCCTGCGCAAGCCCGGGGCCGCGAGCCCAAGCGCAAGCAAAATCCCGACGATCAAGATACGCGGCGGGCGCACGATCGAGCCGTTGCCGGAGCGCTTTTTCGATGCGTTCACGCGCGTGACGCCAGACGATCTGATCGCCTCGCGCGAGCGTGAGATTGCAAGGCTCGATGAGCTGAGGTTCAAGCAGTTCGGCAAGGGCGCGGCGCCCGGCATGGGCATGGAAATCGCGCTGCCCGAGGTGAGCGCGAGCGCCGAGGCGCTCGAGGCGCAGCTCAAAGAGGTGAACACGCAGGCGCTGAAGCTCGATGAGGTGGGCGGGCAGCTGCGCTTTACCTTTTCCAGCGCCTTCGAGGAGGCCATCGTGCAGGGCAACAGCCTGCGCGGCGTGGTGCAGGGCCTGGCGCAGGACTTACAGCGTATTTTGCTGCGCGCGCTCGTGACCAAGCCGCTGGGCAATGCCCTGTCGAGCATCGTCACCGGCGGCCTGGCCGCGGCCTTTGGCGACGGCGCGGGCGCGAGCAAAAGCGCGGGTCTCACGGCGCAGACGGGGTCGTTCTCGAGCGCGCTGGGCGCCTCCATACCCACGCGCGCCGGCGGCGGGCCGGTCATGGCGGGCCAGCCCTATCTGGTGGGCGAGCAGGGGCGCGAGCTTTTCGTGCCGAGCGTGCCGGGGCGGATTTTGCCCCATGGGGTGACCAATAACCTCGGCGGCACCACGGTGCACCAAACCGTCAATGTCACGCTCGCCGGCGGCACGGCGGATGAGATCGCGCGCCTGCGCCAGGAAATACAGGTGGCCTCCGCGCACGCCGCGCGCGCCGGCGCCGAGGGCGGGCGCGCGCTGGTGATCAGCGATTTGCACCGCGGCGGACCCACGGCGCGCGCGCTGGGGCGGTGACATGGGGAAGTGACAGGTGAAGGGGGAGGTTAGGAGTTAGGAGGTAGGAGTTAGGAGGTAGGAGTTAGGAGGTAGGGGTTAGGAGGTAGGAGTTAGGAG
>JAKDMK010000329.1 GCA_030452365.1 Nitrococcus sp. | reverse complement strand
TCTCACGAAACACACATTAAAGTTTCATCAAAATGCCTAGCCGCCGACGGCGGGTTGGGATCCTGGCAAGGAGAAAGCAGGCATGCGGGCGTTCGTTCTTGTGGTTTTGACGCTGGCCTTGATGCCGGGACTCGTGGCTGCGCAGGAGTATCAGGCCGGTGAGCAGTATCATCGGATTGAGCCGTCGCAACCAACCACAACCGGAGATCAGATCGAGGTTATAGAGTTCTTCTCCTATGGCTGTTCGCACTGCTTCGAATTCAGACCCGAGCTCCACAGCTGGCTGCATCAGGCCGGCAAAGACGTCGAGCTAGTGCGGATCCCGGTAACTTTCGGCCGCCCGAGCTGGACCTTGTTGGCCAAGGCCTATTACGCCGCAACGGCCCTAGGTGTGATCGAGCAGATCGATAAGCCGCTGTTCGAAGCCATTCATGTCGATGGCCGGCAATTCGGCGATGAACAAGAGCTGGCCGACTTTTTTGCTCAGCATGAGGTCGACCGCCAGGCGGCATTGAATGCCTTTAATTCCTTCAGCGTGGACGTTAACCTGCGCCGTGCCGAGCGCATGGTGCACGCCTACGGAGTACGCGCGACGCCGTCCATGGCCGTGGCCGGCAAATACTTGGTGGACCCGAGTGCTGCCGGCGGCCATGAGGCAATGCTCGACGTCGTTGACTTTTTGATCAATAAAGAGCGGTCTTTAGGCAAGCGCTAAGCGCCACCAACCGATCATGGAATGGGTGCCATACGTGAGTGGGATGTTGCCCGGCGCAGTCCGGCGCGAATACCAACGCACAATGCCCGATGACGAAACCTTAGTGCACGGCGGCAACGCCGGAAGCCGAACAAGCGCGAGTCCAGCAAATGGTAAGCGATACCTACGCTTGATGAGCTACAACATACAAACCGGCATCGAAACTCGGTTCTATCACCACTACTTCACTCGCGGTTGGCGTCACTTGTTGCCGGACAACCACCGCCTCGGCAATCTGGACCGCATCGGCGGGCTGATTGCCGATTTCGATATAGTCGGTCTGCAGGAAATTGATGCCGGGAGTCTGCGCAGCGGCTTCATCAATCAGGCCGCCTACTTGGCACAGCGCGGTGGCTTTCCATTTTGGCACTTCCAAACCAATCGTCGCATTGGCCGGCTGGCTCGGCATAGCAACGGCCTGCTCAGTCGCTATCGGCCGTTGGAGGTGCGTAATCATAGGCTGCCGGGCATGATTCCCGGGCGCGGCGCCCTGCACCTGCGCTTTGGCGGGCCGGATGAAGGTCTCGATGTCATCTTGTTGCATTTGGCGCTCGGTCGGCGCACGCGCCTGCGCCAATTCGCCTATGTCGCCACGCTGGTTAATGCCTGCCAGCATGTGATTGTCATGGGGGATCTCAACTGCCTCTCGCGCAGCCGGGAGTTCGACTATCTAAGCAAGCATACGGATCTGCTTGAGCCAATCCATGATCTGCATACCTATCCGAGCTGGCGACCGCACCGCAACATCGATCATATTCTGGTCTCACCCACCCTGCGGGTGCGCCGCGCCGAGGTATTGAACTACCGACTCTCAGATCATTTGCCGCTCATTATGGAGGTGGAGCTGCCGGAGCGCCTCGTGTTGGTGGAATAAGGGCAGCTAAATACCGTGATCTCTGAGCTTATGGCCGCTCTCTCCTAAAGCCTCCTTATAGATCCTTTCGAGTTGCGCTAAGTTTTTCGCCGGTGAATAGTACTGTTGCCATGCTCGTCGAGCGGCACGCCCCATCTCCGCAAGGCGTGTGTGATTACCAAAAGCCTCTCGCATGACCTCAGCCAGGCTTTCAGGGTCACCCGGTGTAAAGTGCCAGCCGGTCACTTGATCCGTGACCAGTTCGGCCAATGCGCCAATACGCGAGGCGATGACCGGCCGGCCGACTGCGAAAGCCTCGATAGCAACCATGCCGAAGGGCTCATACCATATCGACGGCACGACGAGGCATTGCGCCGCCGCCATTTGGGCCCGGACTTCCTCCGCTGAGCGCAATCCTAATAATCGAACGTTCGCAGGAGCCTCGCTCTGCATACGTGCCCTTTCTGGCCCGTCGCCGACAATGGTGAGCGGGATATCCGGCAGGTGTTTCCATGCTTTGATCAGTACGTCCACCCCCTTTTCTTCCGCAAGCCGCCCCACAAAGAGTGCGCCTTTGCGTTGTTCCCGCAGACGTCTAGCGAATTTGGGATCAGGGACGAAATTAGGCTTTACAGCAATGCGTTCGGCGGGCAGCCCACCGGCAACGAATTTGCTTCGTGCGAACTCGGTTAGTGCAATGAAGCGGTGCACGTGCTGGTGCCAGGTTTGATGCCGCTCCGCCCGCCATTGCATGCGCACTACTGCGAGCGAAGCAGGCAGAGATCCTCGATAGCAGCGATGAGCGGCGCCCCAGACCCTGCTGCCCTGAAGGCACTTTTGACATATATGGCCGTTGCGTAGAAAAAGTGCGTTAGCGCAAAGCAGACGGTAATTATGTAATGTCTGCACGACGGCGATGCCGCGTTCAGCTGCCCCTTCATGCACAGCCGGGGTCAAAAGCGGAAAAAAATTATGGATATGGACAAGCTCGGCTCCTGTACTGCCTACCAGATCTGCTACCCAACGCTTGCAAGCGCGCTTATATGGTGCGGAGTGGAACGCGCGCAACTTTGCAGCGAGTCCGGAAATCCGATCGTTTGAGACGGTTTCGACATGCACTGAATGTCCCGCGGCACGCAATAATGCTGCTTCCGCAGCCACCACCGCATCCTCACCGCCGCGAAGTTGGTAGGTATTGTGAAGGATGATTAGACGCATGATTTTGAAAGGTATTGAAGACTATTGAACTTTTAGTCCGCCGCCCCTGAACATAACGCGGCGGTGGTTACTGAAGCCCTGCCTTCGTGGGAGTAACACGCCGCAGTGGCGGCACTGCCCAGAGATGACATGGCGACGAAAGCGAGAACCAGGCTCATCCCAACTTGACGTAATCAGCCTGCGTTAAGTTTATAGGCAAATTTAGCTAAGCGTCAGGGCAGGGGAAGATGCGCTAGCACCTCAGCGAAGCTGGGCTTGCCTGTGTACATGCGCCGTTACCCTCAAGCCGCGAACGAGGGGGGAAGGCTGGCGCCGGCAACCAGGGAAGTTCAAGTTGGAAAAGACTGTGACTGGCATAAATTGCTACCTTTATGTTGAAATATCATCAGTTACATAGTACGGCTAGGGGCCTTTCCGGACGCTAGTGCGGTCCGCTTTAACCTGGCTGGCCGGCGTTGCTAGGAGACGACAGCACGGCCGCTCGTCGGAAATGAGCGCATAGCAAGAGAACTTAGCGCCAGCTTCCATTGTCGAATTATTTGCATGTCGCTGACTGACATCGGGTTGTGGCTATTGTGATCCACTGGTGAAGTAAATAATCGATTTGTTTCAGTTACATGGGCTATTCGGCATAGTGCTTGCTAGAGTGTTCGGTGTGAAGAGCCAGTGATTGCCTCGTCAGCGGCTCCCTTGCAAAGGTTCACCGCACAGACGTGGGGTAGTCTGACCGTGAGGGTCTATCGCTCGTTGGCCATTAACCAAAGTAAGTATTTACTTTCTATCATAAGATGCGATAAAGTGCCGACACCCACTCGCAAAGAGGAAACCGAGCCCTCGA
>JAKDMK010000328.1 GCA_030452365.1 Nitrococcus sp. | reverse complement strand
CACGGATCAAACTGAAACGCCTATATCCGACATTTGACGTGTGACGAGACACTAGGTCAAGAGGGCGCGATGCTGGGCGAGCTGGATTGCAGCCGCGTTGGGGGGCATGGTGCGCGCTGACTTGGAGAATCGGCCGGGGTATGGCATTACAAGATACGTCTGATTGCTCTTTTGCATTTGCCACTGCCCGTCTCGGAGCTTACACTCCTAACGGCTTGGCGCAGGTCAGATAATCCATAATGGGTGCATGCAACTTTTGCGATTAGCGTGGCTCAGGACACAGCAGGCGCGCGCGCCTGTTCTGCATAATCATGGAGTGGGAACAAGGTTCGTTATGCAAGCCAGCGACCAGCAACATCCGCGGGCTGAAATTGCCGTGGTTTCCCAGCAGCAGCTACTGCCGGGTGTCTCGCGCACCTTTGCCCTTACGATTCCGCAACTTCCCGAACCGCTTCGAACCTCTGTCACCAATGCCTATTTGCTTTGCCGGATCGCGGATACGATCGAAGACGAACCCGCATTGAGTGCCCGGCACAAGCAGGCTTTTCACGACCGATTCCAAGCGATTGTTGCCGGCGGTGAGGAACCACCTGGCCGTCTCGCGGCGGAGCTCCATCCTCTGCTATCCGAGACGATGTCCGCGGACGAGCGCGAGCTTATCCGGCAGCTGCCCGGGGTTGTTGCGATCACCCACTCGTTGCCCGCGAAGGAGAAAGCCACGCTAGAGCAATGCGTGCGGATTATGTGCGAGGGCATGCCTTGGTTCCAGCGCAATCGGCGCCGCGACGGGCTCGACGACATTGCTGAATTCGAGCGCTACTGCTATTACGTCGCCGGCGTAGTGGGTGAAATGCTAACGGATCTCTTTTGTCTCTATTCGACGGACATTGCCCGCAAGCGCGAGCGGCTGCGCGCGCTTAGCGTCTCCTTTGGCGCAGGTCTGCAGATGACCAACATATTGAAGGATGTATGGGAGGATCGGCGCCGGGGTGCTTGCTGGCTGCCGCGCGATGTATTCCAACAATTTGGGTTCGACCTGGGGCAATTGAGCGAGGCACATTACGATCCGGCTTTCGGCGCCGGGATTCGTGAGTTGGTGGCGCGGGCTCATGGGCATCTTCGCAATGCACTGGTATACGTACTGCTTATTCCCGCAAGCGAGGTCGGTATACGGCGGTTTTGCCTCTGGTCTTTGGCGATGGCGGCGCTTACGCTACAGCGGCTCAATGCCAATCCGGCCTACCGCAGCGGCAATGAGGTGAAGATATCCCGCCGCGCGGTTCGCGCGACCGTGCTGAGCTTCGGCTTGGCGGCCGGGCGCGATGCCATGCTGCGCCGCCTCTTCGACTGGGCGGCCCGTGGGCTGCCGCTACGTCGCGTGGATGACGCCGCGGCCGAGCACCGGTTGGTCGGGCTGTGACCTGTTCTCCCCTGTGATCGCCAACACCGGCCTCATGCCTGCCTATAGCTGGATGGCTGTATGAGATCAATGGAGCGGGAGTCCGATATGATCTCAGCAGGAATCGGCCGTGGCGCCTATGCGCTGGATCGTGGCACGGATGCGATCGAGCGGGCGATCTTTGCGGCGCGCGCGGCTTTGCTCGCGCATCAGCACCCGGACGGTTACTGGTGCTTCGAGCTCGAAGCCGACTGCACCATCCCGGCCGAGTACATCATGATGATGCACTATACCGGGGAGCTCGAGGCGGCGCTGGAGCCGAAGCTCGCGCGCTATATCCGTGAACACCAGCTCAAGGAGGGCGGTTGGCCGCTCTACTACGGCGGTGATATGGATATCAGCTGCTCAATCAAGGCGTATTTCGCCTTGAAGCTCGCCGGGGACGATCCCGACGCCGTACACATGCGCCGTGCGCGCAAGGCCATCGTCGATCGCGGTGGCGCGGTCAACGCCAATGTCTTCACTCACTTCGCCTTGGCGCTCTTTGGCGAGATCCCGTGGCGCGGCGTGCCGTTCATGCCGCCGGAGATCCTGCTTTTGCCCCGCTGGTTTCCATTCCATGTGAGCAAGGTCTCCTACTGGTCGCGCACGGTCATGGTGCCCCTGTTCATCCTGTCGGTGCACAAGCCGCGTGCGCGCAATCCGCGTGACATTCATATCCAAGAGCTTTTCGTTACCGATGCGCAGCTTGAGAGCGGCTATTTCAAGGCGCGCTCGCGCCTCAATGGCCTGTTCATCACTCTTGATGCACTTGGGCGGCGTATGGAGCCGTTCATTCCCCGCTCGATTCGTGCCCGGTCCTTACGCCGGGCCAGCGAGTGGTTTATCGCACGCCTGAACGGCGAGCACGGCCTGGGCGCCATTTTCCCGGCTATGGTCAATGCCTATGCAGCGATTGAGCTACTGGGATATGCAGCCGATCATCCGCATCGGCAGCGACTTCGCGCGGGGTTGCGCAATCTCGTGGTCGAGCAGGCCGAGAGCGCCTACTGCCAGCCCTGCCTGTCGCCGGTGTGGGATACGGCGCTGGCTTGCCTGGCGTTGCAGGAAGCCGATTACGGCCGCAGCGGCGTGCAGGTTCGCCTTGCCTTGGATTGGCTGAAGGCGGGGCAGTTGTTGGACACGCCGGGGGACTGGTCCGAGCAGCATCCGGATCTGCCGGGTGGCGGATGGCCGTTTCAGTTTCGTAACGATCATTATCCGGATCTGGATGACACCGCCGCTGTCGCGTGGGCGATGCAACGTGCCTCGGATCCCGAGCGCTATGGCGAGTCCATCCAGCGGGCAACGGCTTGGCTGCTCGGCATGAAATCGGCCAACGGCGGCTATGCGGCATTCGATTCCGACAATACGCGCTATTACCTCAATGAAATCCCCTTCGCCGACCATGGCGCGCTGCTCGACCCGCCCACGAGCGATGTGACGGCTCGGGTAGTGGCATTGCTTGGCAGCTTGGATGCCGAGTTGCAAGAACATCAGGCATTGGAGCGTGCAATCGCGTTTTTGCGCCGCGAGCAGGAGCCCGAAGGCCCCTGGTACGGGCGCTGGGGCACCAATTACATATACGGCACCTGGTCGGTCCTGACCGCGCTCGAGCAGGCCGGCTACACGCACAACCCGCCGTGGGTAGGCAAGGCCGTGGTTTGGCTCAAACGTATTCAGCACGATGACGGCGGTTGGGGCGAGAGCAATGATAGCTATCTGGATCGAAGCCGGGGGCATCAAACGCAGGAGAGCACACCCTTCCAGACAGCCTGGGCGGTGCTTGCGCTGATCGCAGCGGGTGAATGGCGCTCACCCGAGGTGCGCCTAGGCGTGGAGTATTTGCTGAGCCGGCAGTGCGCCGATGGGCTCTGGCGCTGTCCCTGGTTTACAGCGCCTGGATTTCCGCGGGTCTTTTATCTCAAATACCACGGTTATGATGCTTATTTCCCGTTAATGGCGCTCGCCCGTTATCGCAACTGCATGCTGGGCAACGATCCGTGACCCGGATCGGCGCCGTGAGCGCGTTGCCGCTCAATGCGCGCTGCCGGCGCGGCTTGCTTGGTTGACCGGCTGCGTGACCTGCCGCAACAATGCTTGGCATCTCAAAGTATGCGGGTATCTACTCACCCACCTACCGCGCAGGGGGTCTTTCCCGTACCGTCATTCTGCGCGCAGTCGCAGAATCTAGTCTCTGGATCCTGCGACTGCGCTTCGCTGCGCGCAGGATGA
>JAKDMK010000327.1 GCA_030452365.1 Nitrococcus sp. | reverse complement strand
CCGAAGGGCCGGGGCCATTTTTCCGCAATCCTGCGTTGCCGCTCGCTTATGTAGCCGGGCTACACTGCACTCGCGACGCCTTGTCTTGCGAAAAAATGGCCACCGGCGCGGCGTCGTGGGTGAATGTCAACAGGCCCTAGGCCCCGGTTTGCGTTGGTCACCTAACCGGAGCGTCGAGCGCTAGCGTGCGACCCGGAACTGGGACTCCTCCGTGGAGCCACTCAAGGCGGTGATCGAGGACTCGCCACCCTGGATCACCTTGGTTACCTCGTCGAAATAACCCGCGCCTACCTCACGTTGGTGCCGGGTGGCCGTATAGCCCGCACGCTCCGCGGCGAACTCCGCCTCTTGCAGCTCTACATAGGCCTGCATTTGCCGCTCCACGTAATCCTTCGCCAGACGGAACATACCGTAGTTCAGGCTATGAAAACCAGCAAGGGTAACGAACTGGAACTTGTAACCCATCGCACCCAGCTCACGCTGGAATTTAGCAATCGTCGCATCATCCAGGTTCTGCCGCCAGTTGAATGACGGCGAGCAGTTATAAGCCAACAGCTTGCCCGGATAATCATTGCGAACCGCCTCGGCGAACTGCCTGGCGAAGTTCAGATCCGGCCTGTCAGTCTCACACCAAACCAGATCCGCGTAGGGTGCATAGCTCTTACCTCGGGCAATGGCCTGCGCTGGCCCGGCCTCGGTGCGGAAAAATCCTTCTTTGGTCCGCTCGCCGGTCAAGAATGCCTTGTCGCGCTCGTCGGCATCGCTGGTAAGCAGGCTGCCTCCAAGCGCATCCGTGCGCGCAACCAACACAGTCGGCACCCCCATGACGTCGGCCATGAGTCGTGCGGCAATGAGTTTCTGGACGGCCTCTTGGGTCGGCACCAATACCTTGCCGCCCATGTGGCCGCATTTCTTGACCGCCGCCATTTGATCCTCGAAATGTACACCGCCGGCCCCGGCCTCGATCATGCCGCGCATCAGCTCGAAGGCATTGAGCACGCCACCGAAGCCGGCCTCAGCGTCAGCCAGAATGGGTGCCATCCAGTCGATGGCGCCATCGCCTTCGCAGTGGTGAATCTGATCCGCGCGCAGCAACGCGTTGTTGATCTGGCGCACTACGGTCGGCACCGAATTCGCTGGATACAGGGACAGATCCGGATACATCGTGTAGCCGAGGTTGGCATCAGCAGCGACCTGCCAGCCGGAAAGATAAATGGCCTGCAGGCCGGCCTTCACCTGCTGCACCGCTTGATTGCCGGTGAGCGCGCCCAAGGCGCTGATAAAGGGCTCGTCGTGGATCAGCTGCCAGAGCTTCTCGCCTCCGCGCCGCGCCAGCGTGTACTCAATCGCTACCGTGCCACGCAGCCGCACCACGTCTTCGGCGCTATAGCCACGAACCACGTCCCGCCAACGTGAGCTCTGCGCCCAATCCCGCTTGAGTTGTTCGATAGCCGCTTCGTCGTTTCGCATCTTGTAGTCTCCCTATCAGAGCTAGGTGTTGCAAACTCCGCCGAGTCAACCATTGCATCCAAAGCCTCACGCGTGGAGATTTCCTCCATCAGTCGGGCAGTTCGCCCCTCCTGATCGGCCGCCATGTGCTCCTCACCGAGTTCGGCGCAGACACCTCGAGCTCCTCCCGCGGGATTGCGCGGTAGAGATCCACGCTGACCAGCCAAAGCCTCTTCCGGTTGCGTTAGAAACCCTGGAGACCACTGGTACCGCCAACCACCGTGCCCGCTCGGCTTTGTCAAAACCGGCGACCACGGCCATGCGGGTTTCACGGCCACCCCGATTCGCTCTGCGATCAGGGTTCATCCGCATCACAGGCCCAAATATAAGCGCGTTCATTCCTGTAGCATGTGAACGACCTCTAAAGTCTAATGCCGCGCTGCACCATTTGACAACCCAATTCGTTGAATGTCCAATATTGAAATACTTAATTATTCTGCGAAACCTTTGCCTATCCGGCGCGGAGAAACTCTCGGTGCGGCCGTTGCCGGAGGTTTTTCCAAAACGCAACTATGGCGTCATGGCACGCCATGGCAAGTTCCTCTCGATCCAGTCCAAGCGGTTCATCGAGCTTATGCAGCCCGAGCTCCGCTCGGCCGGCGATGCCCAGTCAACATCCGCTGCGTTTTCCAGTGCCAGCGTGTGTATCGCCGCAAACGAGGCATAAAACCGAGATTGACAATGACCGTACCCGAGGCTGTATGGAAACCGCACGTGACCGTCGCAGCGGTAGTCGAGCGCGAGAGCCGTTTCCTGATGGTGGAGGAGACCGCCGCGGGACGCCGGGTTCTGAACCAGCCGGCGGGGCATCTCGAACCAGGCGAGAGCCTGATCGAGGCAATGGTACGTGAAACCCGTGAGGAGACCGGGTGGGATGTGGAGGGGATCGCTATTATCGGGATCTACCGCTGGCCGCATCCGAATGACGGCATGACCTTTCTGCGGGTGACGTTTGCCGCGCGCGCCCTCGCTCATAAACCGTACCAATCGCTCGATAAGGACATCCATTGCACGCGCTGGCTCACCTGCGACGAGCTCGCCGCAGCGGCCGAACGGCTACGCAGCCCCCTGGTGCTCCAGTCCATCACCGATTACCTCGCGGGCCGGCGTTATCCGCTGGAGCTGCTGCGCGATGTGGAATAAACGCAGGCGCTACATCGTCGGTCTTTCCGGCGGGGTTGATTCGGCCGTTGCCGCACTGCTGCTGCTCGAGCAAGGCCACGAGGTGCAGGGCCTGTTCATGCGCAACTGGGAAGACGACGACACCGCCACCCATTGCAGCGCTGAGCAGGATCTCGCCTATGCCAGACAGGTATGCGATCAGCTCGACATACCGCTTCATTGCGTGAGCTTCGTACGCGAGTACCGAGCGGAGGTCTTCGACCACTGCCTGCGTGAATATCGTTGCGGGCGCACACCCAACCCGGACGTGCTATGCAATCGGCAGATCAAATTCCGCGCTTTCCTCCACTATGCGCAACGCCTGGGCGCAGACCGCATCGCTACAGGCCATTATGCGCGCAATATCGAGTGCAACGGCGCGTATCACCTACTCAAGGCCAAGGACACGGCCAAAGACCAAAGCTACTTTCTCTATACTTTGGGGCAGCACCAGCTCGCACATGCCACTTTCCCGCTTGGTGGCCACGTTAAACCCGAGGTGCGCGCCCTTGCCGAGCAAGCCGGTTTCGACAATTTCGACCGCAAGGACAGCACCGGCATCTGCTTCATCGGTGAGCGCGATTTTCGACCGTTCCTGAGTCGCTATATCGAGCCCCACCCAGGACCTATTGAAACGCCCGAAGGGATTGTCATCGGCCAACATCAGGGAGTGAGCTTCTATACGCTTGGCCAGCGCCGAGGGCTTGAAATCGGGGGGCGAGCGGGGCACTCGGGCACGCCTTGGTATGTGGTCGGCAAGGAGTTAGCCGGCAACCGCCTCATCGTTGCCCAGGGGCATGACCATCCGCTGCTGATGAGCACGGGGCTCGAGGCAACCGATCTGCGCTGGGTAGCAGGACGCACGCCGAGCACGCCACTGCGTTGCTCCGCCAAAACGCGCTATCGCCAACGCTCCCAGAACTGTGTGGTGGTGGCCGGCACCGCCGATAGCGCCCGTGTCGTGTTCGATCATCCGCAGCGGGCGTTAGCACCGGGCCAGTCAGTGGTATTCTATA
>JAKDMK010000009.1 GCA_030452365.1 Nitrococcus sp. | reverse complement strand
GTCCCGGGGTGACGCACGCGGGCCGGTCTGGTCGTCGAGCGCACTGGGCTCGTAGGCGACCCGGCCCTTGGGCACCTGCATTTGCATCATGGCATCGCGCTGGAAGTTGCGCATCGGGCAGACCGGCCTGTTGATCGGAATCTCGTGGAAATTAGGGCTGCCCAGACGGCTGAGCTGAGTATCGATATAGGAATGCAGACGCCCCTGCAGCAGTGGGTCGTCGGTGAAGTCGATGCCTGGCACTACGTGGGATGGGCAGAAGGCGACCTGCTCAGTCTCGGCAAAGAAGTTGTCCGGATTGCGGTCCAGCACCAGCTTGCCGATCATCGTCAGTGGCACGATCTCCTCGGGGATGATCTTGCTGGCATCGAGCACGTCGAAGGGCAGCGCGTCGGCGGTCTTCTGATCGAACGCCTGGACGCCCAGCTCGAACTCGGGATAAGCGCCCGTCTCGATGGACTCCCAGAGGTCGCGGCGATGGAAATCCGGATCGGCGCCGTTGATCTTGAGCGCCTCGTCCCAGATCAGCGATTGCGAGCCCAGCACCGGCCGCCAGTGGAACTTCACGAAGGTCGATTTCCCCTCCTCGTTGACGAGCCGGAAGGTGTGCACGCCGAAACCTTCCATCATCCGGAACGAGCGCGGGATCGCCCGGTCGGACATGATCCACATCAGCGTGTGCATGCTCTCGGGCATCATCGAGGCAAAGTCCCAGAACGTATCGTGCGCGGATTGTGCCTGCGGAAAGCCGCGGTCGGGCTCGGGCTTCACCGAGTGGACGAGGTCGGGGAACTTAATCGCGTCCTGAATGAAGAACACGGGAATGTTGTTGCCGACCAGGTCGAAGTTGCCCGCCTGCGTGTAGAACTTGACGGCGAAGCCGCGCACGTCACGCGCCGTGTCGGACGAGCCGCGTTCGCCGGCCACGGTGGAGAAGCGCACAAACACGGGCGTTCTCTCGTTCGGATCCTGTAGGAAAGCGGACCGCGTCCATTGCGTCAGCGGTTTATAGACCTGGAAGTAACCGTGCGCGCCGGAGCCGCGCGCGTGGACGACGCGCTCCGGAATCCGCTCGTGGTCAAAGTGGGTAATCTTCTCCCGGAAGATGAAATCTTCCATCAAAGTCGGGCCGCGCGCGCCGGCGCGCAGTGAGTTCTGGTTATCCGCGACGACGACGCCCTGATTGGTCGTCAGCCGGTTGGCATCCTCGACCCGCTGGTGACGCTCGCCACCTTGGCCTTGCTTGTCAGGCTTATCTCGTTTCATAGAAGCCTCCGTCTCTCAGTTGTTAGCGCGCGTATTCGGAGCTTTCTCTAGCGGTGACGACGATGACGCCGAATCCGCAGTAAACCGCGGGTGCCTTCGTCAAGACCATTTGGGTAACTCCCTAATGACCTGCGGGTAACTCCCTAGATCGCGCAAAAAGCGCTCAAAGGGGGGAGAGAACAGTGCCGGGACTTGAGCAACGGCGCGGCGAGGGGTTCCTTCATCCTTGGCAAATCTGGGAACGAAACCATCCAAGCGGCGATCTAAGGGAGTAACTCCATTAACAGCAACGACGCAGCCAGCGGTATGCGCCCAGGCCCCGGCCGAAGGTGGCTACGGGTCTCCGGCACCCGGAGATGAGATGCCCAAAGGTGCGGCCACCAACCCCGGCTCAGCCGATCCCTCCGTGCGCGGGCAGGAAAGCGATGCCCAGTCCCTGGATGCCGACGAAAGCTTGGGGCGACTGCCGCGGCGCCAGCCGGACCCTTTCCAATCCCGAATTCGAGGAGCCCGTTCCATGATCACCGCTTGGCACGATGAAGCTGAACTGTCCGCCCGCGCGGGAAAGCCGCCGGAGCAGGCCTTCGTTCCCGGAGACGTGCGACTAAGGGGAGTGCTGCTGAATGCGGCTGCCGCCCTTGGCGCCCGAGAGGAACTGGCCGCACTCAACGACCTCCATAACGCGGTGCTGCGGTGCCGCGGCGATGTGGGCGCCATTCTCCACCTGGCGAGGAAATTGGGCATTTCCGTGCCGCTGCCCCAGCAGGGGAGAACATTGGCCCTGTGGCAGCAACTGGCAACCCTGGGTGCGGCAGAACTGACAGCGGCACGAATAATCGAACCCCACCTTGACGCCCTGGCCATCCTCGCGCAGGCCGGTCAGGAAACCCTCAACACTGCAGGGTCAACCTGGGGCGTTTTTGCCGCGCAGGGCCCGGGGCAGGCGCTCACAGCCACCCCGGAAGGGAACGGCTGGCGCCTGGCCGGCGACAAGCCCTGGTGCTCTATGGCTGAGAGCCTGAGCCACGCCCTAGTGACCGCGCGCATCGAAAATGCGATCCAGCTCTTTGCCGTTGACCTGGACAACCCGGGAATCACCAGCGCGGAACGGCAGTGGCGGGCCCTTGGCCTGCCTGCAGTTCCCAGCACGGGACTGTCCTTCCACAACGTCACGGCACTGCCCGTGGGGGCACCCGATTGGTACCTCCACAGGCCTGGCTTCGCTTGGGGCGGCGCCGGGGTTGCCGCCATTTGGCACGGGGCTGCCACAGCAATCGCCAGGCGCCTGCACCAACACTGCCTCTCCCGCAAACCGGACCAAATCGCGCTATGGCAATTGGGAACGGTAGACCAGGCCCTGTGGTCTGCCAATGCAGCGTTCCAGGCAGCGGCTGCTGTGGCGGACGCCGGCGCCGGAGCCACCATGGACGCCCCCGGGCTGCAGGCGATCATTGTGGCCCGCCTCCGTGCCACAGTTGTGAGCGCAGCTGAAACAGTGCTTTCCATGGCGGCACACGGCATGGGCCCGGAGCCGTTGGCCTTTGAGGCAGAACACGCCCAGCGCGTGGCAGATCTGGAACTTTACCTTCGGCAGGACCATGCCGAGCGCTCGCTGGCAGTGCATGGGGCCGCCCTTCTGGCCAGTGCCGCTGATGGGGCCTCAGCGGTGGCGCCATGGTAGCGTTCACGCACGGCCAGCAGTCAACCCCTGAAAACCAGTGGCTTCAATGTCAGGGAATTGCTGCCATGTCCACACTGGACATTGACTGGAGCTTGGTGGCCAGGCTGGTGGTGGTGGCTGCGCATCCCGATGATGAATCTTTGGGCGCGGCCGGGCTCCTGAAGCGCGCAGCCGGTCACGGCGCATCCATAGAGATCCTCGTGGCAACGTGGGGGGAAAAATCACACCCAGGCTCCCCCACGCATTCCGCCCGCGACCTTACTCGGCTGCGGTCCGGCGAGCTGCGCACAGCCCTTGCGATTCTGGTCGCCGGGGCACACCACAGGGTGCTCGGTCTCCCTGACGGGGAAGTCCAGGCCCATGCACAGGCCTTGGAAGCTGAGATTGCTGCCGCAGCCGGAGGTAACGGAACCACACTGATCGTGGCCCCCTGGTCCGCTGACGGACACACAGACCACGACGCGGCCGGCGCTGCCGCCGCACGGGCTGCCCAGGCAACCCGGAGCATGTTCCTGGAGTACCCCATCTGGATGTGGCACTGGGCCTCCCCCGGCAACGGCGGCAGGCAGGCGCAGGGCCAGGTTCCCTGGCCGGCACTGCGCAGGCTGGAGCTGGATGCGACTGAGCAGGCCGCGAAGGCTGCCGCCGTCGCCAGCCACACCAGCCAAGTCTGCGCACTTTCGCCGGCGCCTGGGGACGAAGCCGTGCTATCAGCCGAGATGCTGTCGCATTTTGGGCGTTCCTTTGAAACGTTCATCGACGTGCTTGGTCAATTCACGCCGATGGGCCCGGCCGGTGCCGGCTGGCTGCAGCAGCAGTTCGACGCCGTCCACACGAACGGCGCCGAACCTTGGAACCCCGGGGCATGGTACGAGCAGCGCAAGCGCGGACTCCTGGTGGCGGGCCTACCTCAGGCCCAATTCCAATCGGGACTCGAGCTTGGCTGCTCCACCGGGGCACTGACTGAGGCGCTGGCTCCGCGCTGCGAACAACTTGTGGGAATTGATGCGAGCAGCCAGGCCGTGGAAACCGCACGACGGCGCACGCGCGGACTCGGCGGCGTCACCTGTCTGCACGGCACACTTCCCCAAGAATGGCCACCAGGACTTTTTGACCTGTTTGTTCTGTCCGAAAGCGGCTACTACTTTTCCGAAGCAGGGTTGGCTGAACTGGTGGACCGCATGGTGGCCTCATCCCTGCTCGATGCCCGGGTTACTGCCTGCCACTGGCGGCATCCCATCGCGGGCTGGCCGCTGCAGGGCGGCGACGTCCACCGCCTGCTGCGCGCAGACAGGCGGCTGGCGTTGACGGGTTCCTATGCGGAGAACGATTTTCTGCTCGACTTCTTCTGCATCAAGGAGCCCGCGTGAGCATTCCCATCTCGGAGATCGCCGTGGTCCTTCCCGCCAGGGATGAGGCTGAATTGCTCCCCGCGGCACTGACAGCCCTCGAAGCCGCAAGGGAGCGCTTCGCCCGGAGCAATCCTGCCGTGTTGGTTTCCATCACCGTTGTGCTTGACGCCACCACGGACAATTCAAGGGTACTGCTGTCAGGCTGCCCCGGCGTGCGCACGGTCAGTGTTTTGGCCGGCCGGGTGGGAACCGCGCGCAATGCAGGCATCGCTGCGGCCTGCTCCCAGGCGCGCGTGCCCGCAGATACGCTGTGGATTGCCAACACGGATGCTGACAGCGAGGTCCCGACACACTGGATCGAGCGCCAACACGAGCTCGCAGTTGGAGGTGCCCACGTGGTGGTCGGCACCGTGGAGCCCAGAAGCATCGACTTGGGCAAGCACACCCTGCAGCGCTGGTTGGTCTCCCACCAGCTGATCGAGGACCACCCCCACATCCACGGTGCCAACTTGGGTTTTCGTGCCAGTGTTTTTGCCGGGCTTGGCGGTTTCAGGGACGAGGGCCTGCACGAGGACCGCGACTTCGTTGTCCAGGCCAGGGAACGCGGCTATGCCGTCCTGGCCACTGATTCCTGCCGCGTGAAAACCTCCGGACGCCTGCAGGGCAGGGCCACCGGAGGATTTGCTGATTTTCTGACCGGGCTGGGGTAGGAGGCGGATCTGCCATCGCGGCCCTGCCCACTGCCGTGGCGCCTTCCCTGATGCCCCCAGTTGAAGCGAGCCCGGGGGCAGCGAGGGTGCAGGTGCCGGAGCAACGGCACTGCCGAGAACAATAGCCGGTGGACACGCCGCAACGCTTACACCCGGACAGAGCATCGAAGCTGGTGTCGCGGGTCAAGCAACATCACCGGGAGACGCCTGCGCTCATCTACAACCGCCTGCCGGCAGCCAGCCAGCGGCCTGAAGCGGGGAACCCTCAGCGCCACTCGCCGCGGAACAGCGGTTCAATCGGGTGGCGCGATTGCACCATGCGCAGATCCTTGATGATATCCGCGGTCCCTTGATCCTCTTGCTCTGGCTCCAAGTCTAGCCCGTACGCCTCTTCGGGATCGGTGCGGGCGCCTACCAATATGATCTCAGCCCCTTCATAATCCAGCAGCTCGGGGTGCTCTGTGTCGAACCGGCGGTTACGGAACCGCTCCTGCAGCGGTTTCGGATAATCGGCTTGCTGCGCTTCCTTAAGACCACCGGCCGTGCGCTGGCCCTTCTCCGGGTTCTTGATCGACAAGGCGAAGCTCGCTTCCGTCTTGATCCCGAGCTCCTTCTGTACCTCGCCGCGATCCCGCGGCAGCTCCAGCACGTAGATCAGGTGCGCTTGGCGGCGGTTGCCAATGGCCGCGATGGCATAGGAGCCCTCGCCGGCTGGCCGGGTCGTCGGCTGCTGGCGTTGTCCGCGTGTCTTGGTGCTGTAGGTGTGCCCTTGGAGCTCCTGCTCCAGCTCCTTCGGATCGTCACTCACCATCGCGACGAATCCCCAGCTGCGCTCGTGCTCCCTCACATTCGGCATGCGCTTGCGGCCGAGGACGAACAGCCGATAGAGCGTCCGCCCATCCGGCTTCAATACCATGTAGAAGCGGCCGACATCGCCGCTATCCTCGGCTTCAATATCCTCGGCTCCTGCCTTCTTCGCCACTTTGGGGCGATACATGAAGTAGATATTACCTTGCTCCAAGATTTTGACTGTCGCACCGCCGGTGTCCTTTGGCATGGCTTCCTCCTGCGTACCTACATCGGTTTCCTAACCCAATGCGGGTGGAGCGAACGTAAATCAATCCAGTAGGTCGTCAGACGTCCGTTCCCGAGCATTATCGGACGCGGCTCGATGAAGCCGTCAAAGAGAGGGAAATGCAGGGATTCGTGCGGATGGGGCTATGGAGGCGAGCGGTTGGCGGATCGACGAATTGCCGGCGTATCGAGAATCGTCTTCTCAGCGGCCTAGCGTAGCGCCGAGCGACGCGATACGGAGCCGGGCCGGCCGAGCGGGATAGGCAGCGTGCTCATCGCTCCCTCTTCCAACGTCTCCAAAGGCCGTAAGACGAACCAGCCGCTACTGCACTTCCGAGCCCAACCAGAAGAAAAGAAATGGGAATCCCCCCGAGCAGACTCGCTATTGCCGCTGGTTGCAGCCCTGCTCGGTACATACGCTATGACACCGCTGCGCAGCCGCAAGCGGTGAGGGTTCGGGCGGTTCATTCAAGCCGGATCCAACACTCGCGCTGGGCCTGCTCGGTAAGCCCGGTCACTTTCTCAACAGCCACGCCTGGACGAGCCCGCCGGATTTCGGCGACGACGCGCTTCGGTTGGTGACTGAATGCCGAGGAGTGTGATATATTTGGGAACGAAACTATCAATCACGATGGGAGTTACGTCATGCCCGGCAGTCTGCACGTTCGCAATCTTGAAGAAGACCTTATCGTGAGGCTGAAACGCCGCGCCGCCCTACATGGCCGTTCTGCCGAAGCGGAACATCGGGAAATCCTGCGCCAGGCGTTGGCCAGCGAGATTGAGCCTTCGTTTAGCGAATTGGCCGCCACGTTGCGCGCGATGACCAGCGGTCGCCAACATACGCCAGCCGAAGTGCTGATGCGCGAAGGCCGCGAGCAGCGGTGAAGGTTGTTATCGATGCCAGCGTAGCCGTCAAGTGGCTCGTCGATGAAGAAGGTAGTGCCGACGCCTTACGTCTATTGGAAAGCAATCAGCTCGCCGCGCCGGACCTGCTCATGTCGGAATGCGCCAACATCTTTTGGAAGAAGGTTCGGCGACGAGAACTGTCGAGGGAAGAAGCCGCCGTAGCCGCACGCCTAATGCAGGGGGTGGATATCGAGTTGCTACCAACGCGGCATCTGCTCGAAGCGGCCACCTCGCTGGCAATTGAGCTTGATCATCCCGCCTATGATTGCGTCTATCTGGCCTTAGCGCTGGAAAACGATTGGCCGTTTGTGACCGCCGATGGGACGTTTTGTCGCAAGCTACAGCAATCCGGGGATGTTCGATTCCAGGGGCGCGTTTTATCTCTGTCCGAAGCAGCGCTCAGTGTCACTTCTCCCATTTTTACATCCGACGCAAGCGATGAGGGGTTTTGACGGGGGTGGCCCTAAGCTCATTGACTGCCACTCAAGGTGTTCGTCCTGCGCGCCCGTCATGCAAAAGTTTGCCCTGTTCCAAAATTTTCGCTTTAAGGCGCTGCGGGGCCTGGACGAATCGCACGAGATCAATCGCAAGCAAGGTAGGCGCCTCCTCCACAGCTTGCGCTACCCGGTCCCAGGCATTAGCGGCAGCAAGCATCGCAGAGCGACGGCCTTTGCCGTGCTGGGGCTGAAAAGTTCCCCGAGCTCATTGGTCCGTTCGACGGCCTGCAGGCCGAGCACGCACGCATCCCTTACGCTAGTACCAACATGGCCCCGTTGCCGAACGAGGTCTCCGACAGCGACGCCATCCTCCTCTCCGACGTCGTCCCAACCGGCTACTTCGGCGCGGACATGGCCGATATCGAGCCGGGCAAAGCCGTAGCGGTGTTCGGCTGTGGCGCTGTGGGCCAGTTCGCCATTGCCGGCGCGAAACTCATGGGCGCCGGCCGCGTGCTGGCGGTGGATACCTTGCCGCAACGGCTCGAGATGGCGCGCGCCCAAGGCGCAGAGGCTATCGATTTCAACCAGGATGATCCGGTCCAGGCGATACGCGAGCTGACACTCGGCGCTGGCGTGGGCGGTGAATGCGGTTGCCAAGGGCGGCGTAGTGTCGATCATCGGAGTTTATCCGCCCCAACATACGGCGTTCCCCGTAGGCCTCGCAATGCCGCGCAACCTGACATTAATGACCTGCAGGGCGGATTTTTCCTCTGACGTGGGCCATATGCGTGGCAAGCGCGCTGTCCGACTTGATAAGCTGGCTCCTCGCGGAGCGGAAAGCGCGATGACGCAAGAAGACCCATTGACTGGATCCCGACTCAGCCGCTGGTGCGCCTTTGCACCCGCCGGGGCCGCTTCATGTTCGCGGTCAGAGCGACGCTCAGCGCGTCCTCGACGGGGATATCGAGTCTCCGCACTCGGCTGGCGGGCAGATAGATCGTGTACCCACCCAACTGGTAGCTCGTTTGTATATAGACCGCGATGATGTTGCCCTCCTCGCCCCTGTGCCGCAGCTCGGGGAAATCTTCCTCGGCACAGTCGGTGGTCACGAAACCTATCACATGAACGCTCTCCTGCAGCTCGACCAGCACCGCGTGCTTGAGGTCGCCGCTCTTGCCCGTGCTCGAGAAGAAGCCGAGCAGATCGCGCACGCCCTGATACAGCGTCTTGACGATCGGGATGCGCACGAGTAGTCGCTCGCCGCGGTCTACCAGACGATTGAATGTCCCGGCGTGCATAAACGCGCCGACCAGCAGGATCACGACGACTGCGCATAGGATGCCAAGGCCGGGAAAATGCCAGCCCACGGGAAGCAGCAGCCGTGGTATGCCGCCGAAGATCGATTCCGCGATGCGAAAGAGCCAAGCGATAAAAGCAATGCTCAGCAGTATCGGGAGCACGACCAAGAGCCCGGAGAAAAAAGTATGTCTGAGTGTTCGCACGACCGTGTTCATCAGCCATATGCCTCCATTGCATGGGATATCTAATCGCGGAATTGCGCATCCGGCGTCCGCATAGAACGAGCGCAAGTATTTTGCGGTGCGCGGCACCGAGATCGACCCGCGCGCAGGCGTTACGCCACGCGTCTGGAACGTTGCTGATCCCCTGGATACTGAGAACCTCATCGAGGCTTACAAGTTCCTCGCCTGGTACACCACACGCTGGCGTGCCGCAGTCGCGCGATATTTCGAATCGGCGAACTGCGGGCTTTGGGTCGTCTCCAACCGGTAGGTCCGTCAGCGCGGCTCTTGGATCGAGGCCAAGCTGTAAGGGACGTAACCTTCGATCACGGGGGCCTTTCCGGCGCTGCGCGGTACCACCCATCTCGAAGCGATAAAAACCGGCGCATCGCACCGTTCGCATCGTTGGTGAAACTATGCGCGCATTCGTTTGCGGCATTGCGCGGACGCGCCTAAGGGTATTCCCGTAATTTACTGCGAATTGCTCCGAGGGGGGCTGGAATTCGGCGTCCACGCGACCTATTGTCCGAACGGTGCGTATGGAGAATCGCACGTCGAAATCTTAATGGAGGCAGATAATGTCGAATCGAATGGGTTACATCCTCGGCGCGCTCAGTGCGGCACTTTTGGTCGCGGCACCCCCAGCGATGGCGAAGGGCCAGGATATGAACAAACTGGCGGTCGAGCAAAGCGACATGTATGGCAAGTATCTTGTCACCGGCGAGGGTCAGGCCGTCTATATGTTTACAGCTGATAAGCAAGGCTCCAGTGAAAGCACCTGCTATAGCAAGTGCGCGGAAGTCTGGCCGCCGGCGACCACGGCGGGTGCAGTGACCAAGGAAGGCGAGATGGTCCACGAGAGACTGATTCAGACCATCGAGCGCAAGGACGGCGCGGAGCAGCTCACTTACAACGGCTGGCCTTTGTATCTGTTCGTTCGCGATACCGGAGCTGGCGGGCCGACCGGGCAGGACGTCAAGGGCTTCGGCGGCGAGTGGTATCTGGTCCGGCCGGACGGCACGAAAGTCAGCCATCAGACAGCAGGCGAATCGACCGGTGGCGGCAACATGGAAGGAGGCTATTGATCCTCAAATCGATCTCGCACGGATGCATCGACTGTGTTAGAGCGGCGTGAGCCCGGTTCCGCGGCATCTGTACCCGCGTGATTCGGACTCGCGCCGCTCCAACAGACGCTCAGCCTACCGCCCACCGTTTACGCGCGCCGGCGCTCTGGAGTTTCGGCTCGCGTGATCACGGATTTCCCGCACAAGTGCTTCCTTCTGGCGATGACCTGGTCCACGCGGTTGCTTGCGACCATGCCCCCTGCGGTTGCATAGGGGGATCCGCGGAGGTGCGGTACCGCTGAACCGGATTAATCTCCGGAGAAGGCTAGGAGCGGCTGCGCACGCAGGAATTCGCCGCGATGCCGGACGGCGCGGGGTCGGTCGGACCGCGAGGTTTGATCGGGCTATAACAGGGTCGCGTCGGTCTGCGGTGACGGATCAGAGGTCCGCCTCGTCGGCCTCCTCGTACCACGCCACCCCCGCCGCCGCACTGCGCTCTAGCTCAGCGATCACCTGCGCCCCGAGCAATACGATGACAGCCCCGACCTCGAAGCTCAGCAGCACCACAATCAGTGTGGCGAAGGAACCGTAGACAGTGTTTACCAGAGAGATGTTCTCGAAGTAGTAGACCAGGACCCACAAGCTCAGCTCCCAGAGCACCGCGGCGATGAACCCACCGACCAACGCACGGCGCAGCGCGATCCGCACCACCGGCAGCACCTTGTAGATGGAGGTAAACAGCAGCCCGATACCGATGAAGCCGAATCCGTACAGCACCGCCTCCGCCTCCCAGCTCAGCCTCAAGTCCACCACAGAGAAGCCGTGATCACCCCCGCTGATGCGGTTCACGATGGCGACGAGCAGCGTTAGTGCCAGCACACCGATCCCGAGGACCAGCACATAGATATACGGCAGCAGCGCGGATACCCAGAAGCGGCGAGTATGAGGATGGGCACGCCGGTAGAAGATGATTGAGATTGCATCCTCCAGCATCCGAAAGGCCAGCGAGCTGAAAAATAACAGCCCCAGAAAGCCGATGCCGCCGATGTATACTTTGTCGTCGATGAGCTGCTCGGCAGTCTCCACCAGTAGACCGGCGTTTCCGGGGACGAGCAGCTGGGCCTGAGCGTGGATCGTGGAAATCAGCTGCGCTTCATCGACGACGCGGGAGAGAACGGCCACGAACACTGCAAACAGCGGCACGATGGAGAGCAGCACATTGTAGCCAACGCCGCCGGCGAGCAGAATGCCATGGTTCACCAGGAAACCCGTGAGCACCCGCCGCGAGAAGAGCAAGGTGTGCCATAACGCGGTGAGGACACGCTGAGCTTGCTTGTTCATTCGGCTTTCGGACCATCGCGCAGCTGCAATCGCTTTGTAGTATGCCGTGATTCTGCACGTGAGCCTTTGCGGCTGACGGCGAATTCAGCGGGTGCAGCCGGCACCAGGGTATGGGAACAAATTCCACGATAGGAGCATCAACATGACAATCGTCACGGAGAAGGTCTCGTCACTGACCACGTCCCCACTGCCTCGATTCGTGCTCTTGGCCACAATCTTCATATTAGCGGTGGCCGGTCAGGCGCGCTCCGCTGACCCGCAGGCGTGGGAAGGTCAATACAAGTCCACCGCGCGGCACGAAACGGTGTTTGTGAAGCTGACGTTGGACGCAAGCCCACCGGAATTGCTGTTTAAGACAATGGAGTGCAGGGTCGGTCTGAAACCCGTCTCCAAGGATTCCAGATCAGTGTATAGCATTGTCCCTTATCCGCATGAAGCGAGCGGCCCGTACTGTGGTTCTTGGGTGGGAGGCCTCCTTACGGTCCAACGCATCGATGATGATCCGAGCGCGTTGAAGATGCAGATGGAGCTCTCGAAGCGCGGGTCATACGCGAAGACGACACTCACACCTGTTAGCAACAAGTAGACTTGTGCCGTGTCTGCGCGGGAAATCGCTGCGGGAGTCGGTTCCGCCCGGAGGCGTGATGGGGTCTCCGATGGTAGGTCGTCAGATGTCCGTACCCGAGCATTATCGGACGCGGAGCTCGTATAGTGGCCATGCGTTTCCTAGGGTTTCTCCCCAGGCCATTTACGCGTATCCCCTCATGGCGCTTTCGCAGCGCACGCGGTTCACTGGATACTGATGCAGGGAGGTGGATTTCCCATGTCTAGCTGCCCGTTTGTGATATCACACTGTTGACCAACAAAATTAGCGAAGATTACTGAATAGTTTCATAACATTAAGTGACCATACGCACTGCTTTTAGTGCGTTCTGCTGCGTGCGCGAGAATGCTAACCGACTCAGGATCCATCCCGGCACTCGTCTGCCTTCTTACGCAGCCAATCGCTTAGAATCTCTGCCTTTCGGCCTATCTCTTCCAAGCGTTGACGCACTTCGCTGCCATCGGCGTGCAGCGCATTGTCCACATCCTCTTGTATAAAGCTGGCTAATCGGCCAAGTCCTTCGAGCGTATGCACAAGTTCATTGGACATGGGGGGTGTCTTCTCATCGAGCTCGCGTAGCAGCCTTTCCTCTCTTTCGAGCTGTTCTGTCCATTTCCACTTCATATTGCGGGCCTCCCAACCTATCCCCGCCGCACGGTTTCACGCTGCTCGCTTGCTATTGCGAAGTTAAGCTCGCCAAATTTGCTCTGCTCCTACATTTATGAGACGCGGTGCGGCCGCTGAGTTCCGCAAATGGTCCTGCTATCCATCAATGTAGGGCGGCCGTGCGAGATCGCCGCAGTAGCCGCGCCACCGTCCGCGACCTTCCGATGATTGCCAGCACCCAGAGCCCTGGGGCGGAGGGCGATCCGTATGTGGCCCCCAATTGCCTGGTAAACCGGTCTACGTACTAGGTTGAAGGCGGCATGAAAAAGCGGACAACTATGTTGACAAACTCAGCGCGGCTTCTGCGCAGGATGACTTCTCCGTACTGTCATTCTGCGCGGAGCCGTCAGGCGCAGTCGCAGAATCTAGTCGCTGGATCCTGCGACTCCGCTCCGCTGCGCGCAGGATGACGGGGGTGAGTAGTTACTTCGAAATTTGGATAATCCATATGTAAAACGGACTGCAGTGCTTGCTCGATGCCTGCTTCTTCGTCCCGCGCGGGGATAATAATGGATACCTTTGGCCAAGTCTGGCGGTTCATGGGGTCGGCGGGAAGCGGGTACTGATCGTCAGAATCAACGGTTACCGCGACGAGGGTGTCAAAGAGAAAACGACTGCCATGGACACCTATTGAGCGATGGGCGTCAACAACGCGCGCATATCCGTCTGCTGGGCCTTCGACGAGTTTACCGACGTCTACGTGAGGCAGGACGATGTCGAGCAGTTGTTTGAGGAGGCATGCTGCAGGATGGTCAAAACACAGCGTACGAAAGTAGTAGCATGAGCGCACAGGCAGCCGCTGGCGGGAATCGTTATGAACAAGGCTAACGCGCTCGAACGCCTTCAAGCACACAAGGCGCAGCTGGCACGCGAGTTCGGTGTGCTCGATCTGGCCGTCTTCGGTTCCGCGGCCCGAGGTGATGCCGGCGCGAGGAGCGACATCGACATCCTCGTCCGCTTCGATGGGCCCGCTGCGTCCACACGCTCCTTATGATGTGGCATTCTATCTATGCCAATGGTCCAGATCATCGGGTCCACTTCAATGATCAACGACCCCGACCGTGAGGGATCGCGAAGAGCCATGGAGGCGATGCGTCAAATGCAGATGATCGACATTGACGAGCTAGAGCGGGCAGTTGCCGGATTGCGACCGGCGGGCTACGGCTGACGAACCTTATGCAGCTGGGGCGGAGAATGGTTCGTTACACTTATTGGATGCTCCGATGGCGGCTTAGGGAATTTATAGGCTTGCTGCGCGCGGTGCATACAGAAGACTACCTGAGCGCCAAGGCGTCGGAATTCGGCCGCTTCGTCGGGCTTGCCGGCTTCCTGACCGCTTTCTTCGTGGCCACGACTTGGCTTTGGGACTACGTCGTGGACCCGACTAATGCCATCGACACCATAGCGCTACGCATAGGTGCAACGTTGGTGACACTGGTCCTAGCTGGGTTGCTCTACCAGGATGCCCGCTCGCTTGGGGCGCGCGTGGCTTTGCTGCTGGCACCGCTGTGCGTGGACGGCATGCTCATCGAGATTCTTTCTCGGCTTGAGCAGGGGCCTGAGTATGGCATGGGCACTTTCCTGTACTTCTTCATTTTCATGCCGTTTCTCTGCCTGGCGCAGAGTTTGCGGTTCAACGTGCTGGCGCTCACTGTCATTGCTTTGTTTCCGACCCTGCTGCACGCCCTTGGTTTCGCTGCGCATCTGAACATGCCCGTCTACCACATGTATATCTGGATGCTCTACGGGCCAATAATAGTGATTGTCGGTCTCTTCGATGTCCTCTACTGGCAGATCTATTGCTACCGCACTGAGCTGGAACAAATCGCCAATACGGATGAACTCACGCAACTGCCCAATCGACGCCATTTCCTCGACGCCAGCCAGCGCCTGTTGAGACTTGCCCAACGCGATGCGCAAAGCGCATGCGTGCTGTTCATCGAGGTCGACCACTTCAAGGCACTGAATGAGCTACATGGCCATGTGGCTGGCGATACTGTGTTGAAAGAGGTGGCCACCCTCATGACTCCCATGATCCGCAACACCGATCTCGTCGCTCGATACGGGGGCGAGGAATTCGTCGTGTATCTGCACAACGCGGATAAAACCCAAGGCGCTAAGATCGCCGAGGGTATCCGTCAGCGGATCAATGCGCAAGCGGGCAACGGCGTGTCGGTTACCGTTAGCATCGGCGTGGCGGCAAATGACAATGGGTCCGGCTATGAGGAGAATATTCACGCCCTCATCCACCAGGCTGATCTGGCCTTGTATGCCGCTAAGCGGCAAGGGCGCAATCGGGTGGTCGTTCGTAAAGCGAGGGAACAAATCTCTGGCACCCTTGGCACCCAAAGGGGGTTCAAGGAGAGCAGACATTGATCTCATTGCTCCACATTAGATCCTACGCATTTTCCCAGCCTGCGCTGGGAAAATGCGGTTCGCCTTCGGCCAGACCCTGAGGCGTGAGGCGTAAGGGGTGAGGCGTGATGAGGTCTAGTGGACTTCACTGCGACCTCCCGCCCCTTCCGGACTCGGTCTAAGGCCGTCCGGGTCTTATCATCCAGCGCAATCCCTTCAACGAAAGCCGCATCGCTGCCGTCGTGGTCGCCATTGGGATTCGCATCGGGGTGTCCTCAAAGCATTCACCATCCATGCCCTGCCATTTGCAGTATCACTCGCCACGAGATTCAGCGAATGTACACAATGTGACACCATTCACATTTTGCAACCGCCAATTACGTTAATCTATAAGCCCGCTGTTTCAATTTCGAGAATATGAACGTGATTACGTATGACGCGCACCCATCTTTACGCAGCCGACACGGCACCCCCGAGATTCCCTTCGCTATAGACCCAAAGCAACAGGACATGCTCGTCCGAATCGCACTACGTATCATGCGGGTAACTTAATAGGCCAGTGAATACTATTTGCTTTATGGGGAATCGCTAGCTGTAGCGGAGGTTCGCGCGTAATCGAAAAAATGTTTTTGGCTCCACATGGTTAAGCCGGTAGGGCACGCCCGGACACGCCGTGAATCCGTCCCAATAGACTCAAGGCTCGTCCGATCTTACGGTTCAGGAATGTCACCGGACCTGCCGTTTCAGGGCCTGAGGTCATAACGTAACAATATAACGATAACAATATCTTATCCAAGACCGAACGCGGTCATGGTTCTAGTTCTGACCCATGCTCCTGCCGTTGATGACCTGTGGTACCTACAACGGAGGCAATCATGGCTCAAGTCGCTTATTCGCAGCTCTGGGATGAAATTGAGTGGGTCGAACCCTCGTGGGAGCCCGCCTTCCTCAAGGATCGTGTAGAGACATACTACCGCGAGCGGGTGGAGAAGTCCTGGCGCGGGGGGCACATCATGCGTGGGCGGCTACCGAGCGCCGCTTCGGTGCTGCTTCAGAGCAACGATTATCTATCCATCGCCCGCCATCCCACAATACTGAGTGCACAGGTCGAAGCGATCGAGCGCGCCGGCAACGGATTGTTAATGTCCGCTGTCTTCTTGCAGGGCGATCAACCGCAGCTGCACCTGGAAGCCGAGTTTGCCCGTTATCTCGGCAGTGAGGCCACGGTGCTCTGCCAGTCCGGCTGGTGTGCCAATACTGGCTTGATCCAGGCCATTGCCAATGAATACGTGCCCGTGTACGTGGACATGCTCGCCCATATGTCATTGCACGAGGGGATTCTGAGCGCCGGAGCAACGGCACGGCCGTTTCGGCACAACGACGTTGATCACCTCGAACGGCAGATTCGTCGTCACGGACCGGGCATCGTAGTGGTGGACTCGGTGTACAGCACGACCGGCGCGGTGGCTCCGCTGGCAGAAATCGTGGAGATCGGGCTGCGCTACGGCTGCGTGTTGGTGGTGGATGAATCACACTCCCTGGGCACCCATGGCCCGGATGGAACGGGGTTGGTGGCCGCCTGCGGCCTGACCGAGCAAGTCCATTTCCGCACTGCCAGCCTGGCCAAGGCTTTCGCCGGCCGCGCCGGGTTGATCACTTGTTCAGAACGCTTTGCCGATTACTTCCGATGCACCGCGCGCCCAGCGATCTTCAGCTCCACTTTGCTGCCGCAGGAAGTGGCGGGGCTGCAAGCCACCTTGCGAGTGATACGGGACGAGGATTGGCGGCGCCGCAAGCTGCATGATAACGCCTGCTATTTGCGCGATGAGCTTACTCGGCTCGGGTACAATTTGGCCAGCCAATCGCAGATCATCAGCCTGGAGTCGGGGCCGGAGCCTCAAACCATCGTGCTGCGAGATGCCTTGGAGTCGCGGGGGATTTTTGGCTCGGTGTTTTGCGCCCCAGCGACGACGACCAACCGTTCGCTGATGCGCTTATCCGTGAACGCGACGCTCACCGGCGCCCAGTTGCAGCGCATCGTGGATGCCTGCGCCGCCATTCGCAAGGAAGTGGATCTGGCTAACTGGGCGTCCACGCGCCGCAAGCCGCGCCCTTGCCCGCTCCTTAGCTAGCGGGACTCTTGATGGAGATGATAAATGCGGCGCGGGTGCTGCATTCCCATGGCGATGGTGTTAAACGCAGGGCAGCTCCAGGCGTCGCATCCAGCTCATCGAGAAATCGCGACTTGGATCACATCGCTCTGGCGCTCGATCGGCTCTCATTGAGGCTGCCCCGGATATCGCTACTGAGAAGGGCCGTTACGGAGATTCCTGACTGCTATCGAGAGCTGCCTGCCGATTTCATGGAGCTATTACCCGAGTTGGCGCGTTTCCCGAGAATCCACTGCGGCAGCACCGCCGCGCCCTGACCCGACTTATCACATTGAGAGACGCCAAAGTGAAAGGGCGAGCGAAGATAAGCGCAATGCGTAGATCTATAGCCCGCGTCATGCTTGTGATGCTGGCTGCCGGATTGCTTGGCTACGGGCTTGCAAAGCTCTATGTCTGGTCCCAGGCTTGGCGCGGCGTCGAGGAGTTGGCTCGACTCGCTGCTCCATATGCCACACTCGAGTGGGATAGCGTCAGCGCGGGTCTGGATGGGCAAATGCGGATCCACGGGCTTGTCATAGCGCCGTTGACGGTAGACGACACGATATCAGTCAAGACGCTTACCATAAGCCTCCCAATCGGCTTCAAAGCAGAGGAGCTGATGCATCGCCTCCTGACGGGGGAATTCACCGGCACGGTGCGGGTCGACGCCGAGGGCGTTGC
>JAKDMK010000060.1 GCA_030452365.1 Nitrococcus sp. | reverse complement strand
GCAGTATATTGCAAACCGCAATCAGTACAGCGGCATACTGCTTCATGCACGCAGCACCGGCAATTGAGGCTGATCGGCGCCCAAGCGCCGCATGCGATTGCGCACCTCGCCCACCAACTGCCCGCAGGCACCATCGATGTCGTTCCCTCGAGTTCGGCGCACGGTGGTAATGTAGCCGGCCCGTTGCAGAATTTCGCTAAAGCAGCGGATGCGTTGGGGCGACGAGCCACGATAGCACGTGTTCGGGAATGAATTAAATGGAATGAGGTTGATTTTCGACGGGATACCTATCAATAACCGCGCCAACTCCCGGGCATGCGCATCGGTATCATTTACCGCATCGAGCATAACGTACTCCCAAGTAATCCGGTGATGCGGGGTACGCTTGACGTAGTTCCGGCATGCCGCCAAAAGCGCCGCGATCGGGTATTTGCGATTAATCGGCACCAACTCATCGCGCAGCGCATCATTAGGTGCATGTAGAGACACAGCCAAGCTGATCCGGCTCACCTCGGCAAGACGATACAACGCCGGGACAATGCCTGCCGTGCTGAGCGTCACACGCCGCCGGGAAAGGTTATACGCGTGCTCGTCCAGCATGAGGTTGCTTGCCCGCAACACGCTGGTGAGATTGGCAAGGGGTTCACCCATGCCCATGAACACTACGTTGGTTAGCTTTCTTGCCGTGCCGTCTGTCTCCAGGGCCTGAGTGGCGAACAGCAATTGGCCGATGATTTCCGCTGCCGTGAGATTACGCTCAAAGCCCTGCTGTCCGGTTGAGCAAAACGTGCAGGCGAGCGGGCATCCGAGCTGCGAGGACACGCATAGCGTGCCCCGGCCGAGCTCGGGGATGTAGACCATCTCAATGGCATTGTCCCCGCCGAGGGTGAGCAGCCACTTGCGTACCCCATCGGTCGACGTCCGGTCGAGAACGGCGCGTGGTAGGCGAATCTCCGCGACCTCGGCAAGTCGGTCACGCAGCGCCTTGCGCAGATCCGTCATCCGTTCGAATTCAAGCACCCGCCGCTGGTGTATCCATTTGATCACTTGAACGGCCCGGAAAGACGGCTCGCCCAGCTCGGCGAACCATCCCTCGAGCGCCTCCCGGTCGAAGCCGAGCAGATTGACCTTGCCGGATTCCCGCCGCAGCTTTTTAGGGCCTGATTGCGGATGATTCACGTGGGCGAGAAGATCTCATTGTGCTTGAAGAAGAATGCAATTTCCTGCTGCGCGGTCTGCGGGGCATCCGAACCGTGCACCGCGTTGGCATCGATCGTCTCGGCAAAGTCGTGACGAATGGTGCCGGCGAACGCCTGCGCAGGATTAGTCGCTCCCATGATCTCCCGGTTCTTGCGCACCGCCTCCTCACCCTCGAGGATCAGGACCAATATCGGCCCGGAGCACATGAACTCGACCAAGGCGTTGAAAAAGGGACGATCCCGGTGGACGGCGTAGAAGCCTTCTGCCTGCTCGCGCGTGAGGTGCATCATACGAGCCGCCACGATGGACAACCGCGCCTGCTCGAACCGCATGCAGATCGATCCAATCAGATTTCTGGCAACCGCATCAGGCTTGATGATCGAAAGAGTACGTTGCACTGGCACTTGGCAACCGCTCCTAGACTGAAAAGCTCTCGCCGCAACCGCACTCGGCCTTGCTATTCGGGTTACGGAAGCTGAACCGCTCGTTAAGCCCTTCGCGGACGAAATCCACTTCCATACCGTCCAAAAACGGCAGGCTCTTCGGGTCCACCACCAGCTTGACCCCGCGGTTCTCGAACACGGCGTCACTCGCGTCAACCTGCTCGGCATAGCCGACTGTGTAGGCAAATCCAGAACAGCCCGAAGTCTTGACGCCAAGTCGCATTCCCACTGCGGAACCATGGCGGGTCAGTGCGCTGCGGATGTGCGTCGCTGCGTTTTCCGTCACTTGAATGGCCATTGCCTCAACCTCCACTTGCGCTATTCCTATCGACCTGTATGTCGCCTGCGGCTAGGGCGTTGCATACCGCATCCTCGACCACCAAGGCCACACCCGTCTTCTCAATCGGCAACTCCAACGCCTCGGCGATATGCAGCCCATACAAGCGTGTAACCCTCGCAGGCGCCGCGCCCGCCAGCCGATTCGCTGCCCATGCAGCGGCGGCTATCGCAGCCGGGCAGCCGAACACTTCGTAGCGGGCATCGGCAATCCGCCCGTCCGCCAGCCGCAAACCGATACGAACCTGCGTGCCGTCACGCACGGAGCCTGCCTGGCCGATCAACCAGTCCGTCCCGGTCGGAATGCCGGCTCGACTGCGTTCATGATAACAGGCCAGAGCGATCGAACCGAGCTTAAGTGGCTTTAAGATTGCGTGCTCCAAACGAATTTTCAAGCACCGTCAGCGGTGTGACCGTCTCATACAGCGTCTGTAGCGAGTGTCCTCGACACCAATCGCGCCAGAGCGGCGAGAGCGCGCGCAGGGAATCCAATCGGGGCCGAATTCGTTCGGCCACGGCATCGATTTCACGCTCCGTGGTCATGCGCCCCAGGCTGAAGCGCACGGCCGCGTGCGCAAGCGCCTGCGGCCGTCCCATCGCTTGCAGCACATGCGACTGCGCTCGGGTCGAGCCTGCCGTGCACGCCGACCCGGAGGCTATGGCAAGATCCGCCGCTTGCAGCTCGTAAGCCAAGGCTTCGCCCTGGACGCCGATGAAGCTCACATTGAGTATATGCGCCGCACCGTCCTCACAACCATTGAGCACCACCCCGCCCAGGGCCGCCAATGACTCGCGCAGCCGCTGGCGCAAGGCTTTGAGCCGTATTGCGTCGGCTTCGCGGCATCGCGCCGCCAACTCGAAAGCAATCCCCATACCCACCGCTTGGTGCACGGGCACGGTGCCGGGACGCAGACCGGCTTCCTGACCACCGCCGTGCAACAGCGGGCACAGCCGCACCCGTGGCCGTTGCCGGACATAGAGCGCGCCAACCCCCTTGGGCCCATAGAGCTTATGGGCCGACAACGAGAGCAGATCTACCGGCAGCGCCCGCACATCCAACGGCTCACGGCCGATGCTCTGCACGGCGTCCACATGCAGCAACGCGCCCACAGCCTTTACGCGTGCCGCCAGCGCCGGCAGGTCCTGGATCACACCGGTTTCGTTGTTGACGTGCATCACGGAAACCAATGCGGTGTCGCCGTCCAAAACGCCATCCAGAGCCTTGGGATCGACGCGTCCGTCGGGACAGACATCGAGATAACGCACCTCGAAACCCTCGCCGGCCAAGGCGGCACAGACCCCAAGCACCGACTTGTGCTCGGTGCGCACTGTCACGATACGCCGGCCGCGCCCATGCTGCCGCCGCCAGCGCGCCGCACCGGAGATGGCGAGATTGTTCGCCTCCGTCGCACCGGACGTGAACACGAGCTCGGCGGGCTCGGCGCCGATTAGCGCGCAGACGCGATGCCGCGCCAGCGCGAGCGCCGCGGCCGCTTGCCGGCCAAGCGTGTGATCGCTCGCCGGATTTGCGAAGACGCCGTCTGCGGTCAGGTAATTCGCCATGGCCCGCGCGACTTCCGGGTCCACTGGCGTTGCAGCCGCATAATCGAGATAAATGCTCCCTTGCTGGCCTGCGCTCATTGGCTGGTTTTAACGACCCACGTGCTTGCGGCGTTCGTTGCTGCTCTCTACCACGCGCTCGGTCGACTCCTGTTCAGACGGAATGGTATTGTCCTCGATCTGACAGCCTTTGATATCCGGCAGCCGCTCGTGATCGACATCGGCGCCGAGCCTTCGCAGCGCGCTGCACATCTCCTCTAGGCGCCGGTCGGTGGCCTGGACGTGATCCAAGAGGGCGTTGATGGCCTTGGATACCGGGTCGTGGACGTCGCGGGTCGCCCCATAGGCGTCGAAACCAATCCGCCTTGCCACCTCCTCGCGGCGGCGCTCCTCCGCGGTCAATTCGGATCGGTGCACTCCGGCCATGCGCGCCGGTATCCCGACCATGGTGGCGCCCTCCGGCACATCTTTGACTACGACCGCGTTGGAGCCAATGCGCGCGCCATTGCCTACATGAATCGGCCCGAGGATCTTGGCACCGGCGCCGACGATGACATCATTACCCAGCGTGGGATGCCGCTTGCCCTTCTCCCACGAGGTTCCACCCAAGGTCACCCCATGGTAAAGGGTGCAGTCATCGCCGATCTCCGCGGTCTCGCCAATAACTACCCCCATACCATGGTCGATGAAAAAGCGTCGGCCGATGCGGGCTCCCGGATGAATCTCGATCCCGGTAAACCAGCGCGAGAAAAGGGACAAAAACCGGCCCAACCACCGCAAGCCATGCTGCCATAACCAATAATTCAGGCGCTGCGCCAGCACCGCGTGCACGCCCGGGTAGCTGGTGATCACCTCGAATACGTTGCGTGCCGCGGGGTCACGATCCATGACGCAGCGGATGTCTTCTCGTAGGCGCTTGAACATGATGATGGCCTCGCAAGTCGGCCCATGCAGGGATAAGCCGCAAGGTACAGCTAGGCTCGGGGCGTCAGCCTACCCGGACGGATTGCCGCGCGCCCCTGGATACACAGCAAATGATCTGGGCCGAAGTTGCGCATCACCCGTCAAGTATACGGGGTTCGCACCGCGGACTGCCATTATTCCAATCGGCGCTCGATCGCCGTGAGTATCCCGCGCAGCAAATTAATCTCGGCACGCTCGGGCCGTGCGCGATTGAACAGCCGCCGCAGGCGTTGCATGAGCAGCGTATCGGGACGGTGCCGAGCATAGCCGCACGCGCCAATTATTCGCTGCAGATGGCAATACAATCCTTCCAATTCCTCCATGGGCGCCACCGGCGAATGCGCAGCGCCTGGGAGCTCATCCCGGACGCTCCCCGGGCAACCGCCGGCGAGGAACAACTCATAGCAGACGATCTGCACTGCCGCCGCCACGTTGAGCACCGGGTATGTGGGGTTGGCTGGGATATGCACCACGCCGTGACAGTGAGAAAGCTGCGCGTTGGTAAGACCGGAGTCCTCGCGTCCGAATAGCAACGCCACAGGAGAAGCCGTACTCACCTTGGCGAGCCGCAACGCGCAGGACCGGACATCGAGCGCCGCTGCCGCCAAACGCCGCACTCGTGCGGTGAGACCAAAAACCAGCCGCGTGCCAAGCAGCGCCGCGTGCAGATCGTCGTGAACGAGAGCCGCGCTCAGCACATCGGCGGCGTGTCCGGCCGTGGCCTGCGCCCGATCATCGGGGTAATACAGCGGGGCGACCAAATGCAGCCGGGAGAGCCCCATGGTCTTCATGGCGCGTGCGGCCGAGCCGATATTGCCGGGGTGGGTCGTCCCAAGCAACACGATACGAACATTGTCAGGGTTCATGGTCTATCACCGAATTCAAGCGCCGGAGTTTTGCTGATATGCTTTGCGTGCGTCCATTGTTCGGCAGCTCGAGTCTCCATCCTAGCTATGCATCCAATGGTGAACATCGCCGTGCGCGCCGCGCGCAGCGCCGGCAATATCATCGTACGCTACGCTGATCGCCTCGACCGGGTAAGGGTCGAGGAGAAGGGGCCCAACGATTTCGTCAGTGACGTCGATCGCATGGCCGAGCAGGAGATCCGGGGCGTGCTGCACAAGGCCTATCCCGAGCATGCAGTGATAGGGGAAGAGTCCGGCGGCACCGAGGATGCCGACTGCGTTTGGATCATCGATCCGCTCGATGGGACCAGGAACTTCCTCCACGGCTTCCCGCACTGGGCGGTCTCGATTGCCATGAAGCACCGCGGCGTGCTCGAGGTCGGAGTGATTTACGACCCGCTGCGCCAGGAGCTCTTTACCGCCAAGCGCGGGGCCGGCGCCACCTTGGAGAACCGTCGCATTCGGGTCAATCCGCTGCGGGGAATCGAAGGGGCGCTGCTGGGAACCGGGTTTCCATTCCGCCAGCCCGAGCACCGCGAAGCCTATCTGGCGATGTTCGGGTCCGTATTCATGCATGTCGGCGATTTGCGTCGCGCCGGCTCCGCCGCGCTTGATCTCGCCTACGTCGCCTGTGGTCGGTTGGATGGTTTCTGGGAAGTCGGCCTCAAGGAGTGGGATATCGCCGCCGGCGCACTGCTAGTCCAAGAAGCGGGAGGGATCATTAGCGACTTCAGCGGTCGCGACCGCTATCTCGAGAACGGCAATGTAGTCGCCGGCAGCCCGCGCCTTTGTCAGCACCTACTGAGCACGATCACGCCCCACCTAAGCCCCGCACTGCTGGCGTAGACGGCCGCCGCCATCGATCGCGTATTGCAGAATGAACTGCATGACCTTCGGCGGCGGGAAGAGCGCATCTGGCGCGGGCAATGACTCACCGGTGTATTGGCAGTAGGCGTACCGCATGAGCCTATTCTAGTCGCGAGTGGGCGAGTACACTATGGAACATGGCTTTGGCGATGATCACAGGCGCTTCGAGCGGGATCGGCTGCGCTACGGCGACGCGACTTGCACAGTGCGGGTATCGGACTGTGCTCATGGCGCGGCGGGCCGATCGGCTCGAAGCACTGCGCGCCACACTTGGCCAACATGCCCCCAGCTTCGCGTATCCGGTCGATCTAAGTAACCCGGATCATCTGCACGAGGTGGTTCAGCGAGCGCTGCGCGATCATGGTGTGCCGGACGTACTGGTGAGCAACGCCGGCTACGGCCTGTATCGGCCGTTCGCCGAACACACGGCGCAGGACCATCGCACGTTGATGGAGGTGAACTACTTCGCCTCCGTCTGGCTCATCAGCGCGGTGTTGCCGGGCATGATCGAGCGCGGCAGCGGACACGTAATCGGCGTCGCGTCCATCTCGACGAAAATGGGACCGTGGGGACACACCGGCTACTCTGCCGCCAAGTGCGCTTTGGTCTCGATGATCCAGACGCTGGCGGCCGAACATACCGGCAGCGGCGTGGATTTTAGCTACATCAATCCCGGTGTCGTGCGCACCGATTACTTCGAGCAGCCGAGCTTCAGTACACTGCGCGACCAGATGCGCAAGCGCTGGATCGAGCCGGAGCGCATTGCCGAGGGTGTCCTGAGCCTGCTGAAGCGCCCGCGGCTCGAGTTGTGTATTCCACGCCACTATCGCGTGCTCGATTGGCTCGGGGCAATCAGTCCGGCGCTGTTGCACCGGTTGGTCCGATCGCAAAGCCGCCCAAAAGCCGAATCCCGGCGTGGCCCACTCAAACGAACCACACCGACCGACACTTAAGGCGGCGCATGTCGCGGCTTGCCGGGGGCGCGTAAGTATCGTTGCGCAGTTGGGCCGGCCATTCCGAGGTGCGCAATCAGACTGCTATCACTGCGGACAGTCTACGTGCTCCTAACGCCGCGCTCGGTGTAGTTCTTTGCTCTGAGGAAGCGACCCGACTTTACGGTCTGCCCGTATCCGTCGCGGAACCGTCCGCTCTGATACACGATGGTTCCGTTCACCGCAGTGGCCACGACGGCAGCATCGTTGCGATTGACCATGCGGTTGAGGCCATCATAGAAGGGCACCTCGGCCTCGTAATAACCATCCACGGAGTCGTCGAGACCGGCTGGATCGATGACCACGAAGTCCGCGCAATCACCCTCACGCAGGCGGCCGGTATCGAGGCCGAACCAGTCGGCCAGCTCGGCGGTTAGCCGGTATACCGCGCGCTCGAGACTCAAGAACGGCGCCCCGGCGCGCTGTGCATCGCGCACGCGTTTGAGCAGCCTCAGCGGGAAGTTGTAGAAGGCTATGTTGCGCAGGTGCGCGCCGGCGTCGGAGAAACCCATGTGGATCGACGGCTCGGCCGCTAGCGCATTGAGCGCCTTGAGGCGATGGTTGGCGACGGTCGTTTTCCAGCGCACGTTGCGCTCACCGTGCTCGACCAGCACGTCCAGAAAGGCGTCGAGCGGATGCAGCGCACGCTCGTCGGCAATTTGCCCGAAGCTCTTGCCGATCAACATTTGGTCTGAGCATTGCACGATAAATGCATCGTGAAAATTCCGATGCCACAAGGTCGGCACGTGCGTTCTGCGATCGATTTCGCGCCGGAACCGGCGCCGATATTCCGGGTCCGCCAAGAGCGCATTGCGCTCTAGCTGGTCGCGCAGGTGCAGCGCTGCGGTACCTGCACCGAACTCCTCGAAGACGGGCAGGTCGATTCCATCGGAATACAATTGAAACGGCACCGGCAGGTGCTGAAAACGTATGCTGGCGCCAAGCAGCGCGTTGAGCACGCGCGTGCACGGACCCAGTACGCACGCGGCTCTGGGCGCCGCCTTCAGATCTGCCGCAAGCAGCAGGCTCATCCGCACCGCGCGGCGTAGGCCGAACATTCGACTGCTGGCCAGGAAGAACAACAACCCTAGCAAGGGGCGCTTGATGTTGGGCGCGCTTTGTAAGATCCGCCCGCGCTTGCGCAGCACGGCGATCAGCTTGCGCCGCTCATGCCAGGTCGCGAAGGTCGAGGGCAGCCCGCGCGAGCGGTAGCGGTCGCCATCGAGCTTGTCCATCGCGGAGTCCATGCCCGACAAGCCCAGAAAGCCGGCGTCGAGCGCGTCGGAAAGGCGCGCGGTCATTTGGCATAGCTCGGACTTAGTCGGCCGGACCTGATCGTCGGTGGCACGGTCCAAGCCGAGCACCGAGGTGCGCAGGTCCGAATGACCCAACATCGAGGTCACGTTAGGCCCGAGCGGCAGCGCATCGAGCGCCCTGACGTACTCGGCGGACGTCGACCAGGTCCTTTTCTTGTTCAGCGCGTCAAGGACAAACTTTCGCGGCACCGCCTCCACGCGGCTGAACAGATCGGCGGCGTCTTCGTTATCGGCGTACACCGCGGAAAGCGAGCAGTTGCCCAGCACCAGCGTAGTCACCCCGTGACGCACTGACTCCCTAAGCCCGGGATCGAGCAGCACCTCGGCGTCGTAGTGGGTGTGCACATCGAGGAAGCCAGGCACAACCCACTTGCCGGCCGCATCGATCACCTCCCGGCAACCGGTCTCGTCCAATGGCTCGGCCGACACCGCCGCCACTACGCCGTTACGTATGCCGAGGTTGCGGATCCGCGGCGCGCTCCCGGTTCCGTCGAACCACAGGCCGTTGCGAACGATCACCTCATAGGCCATAGCCCGAGCCTAGCTGTCACATCCCGGACGAACATTAGCTTCTCCGCACCCCCCCGCCGGCACGCTGACCGCTTCTGCCCCGCTTCGCCTTCGTTAAGCTGTACCATCCCGAATGATTGCAGAAGCATTATCAGCTCGGGGTCGTGCGCATTGGCGGGGGGGCCGTCGCTGGCAAGGATGCCGCCATCGAGCCTACATGGACGTATTTACCGCGTGTTCCGCCAGAGCGCACCGCGTGGGCTTCGGCACGGCACAG
>JAKDMK010000326.1 GCA_030452365.1 Nitrococcus sp. | reverse complement strand
TTTAGGCTGCGGGCGGCCTGCACGCGCGTGCTCTCCAGTGCGGTTAATGCGCTCGCGTACATCTCCTGCGCGAACTCGACTTGCAGGCGCAATGTTTCGTATTGCGCGGACTGGCGATTAAGCGCGTTGCCCGAGCGCGCGGCCATACGGGCGCGCTCAACCTCTATCTGGCTGCGCAGAGCTTTGATCTCGTGGCTCAAACGCATCATCTCGGGCGAGCGCTCGCTCTGCGAAGCCCCCAGCGCGCGCCGCTGCGCATTGAGCTTGGCGAGCTCGCCCTGCAGGGTCGCGACCACCGCGCTCAGGCTCTCGACCGCGCCCGTCGGTGAAACGAGTCCGAGCTTATTCTGGTAGGCGAGCATTGCATCTCGGGCGAGGCCAAGGCGTTGCTTCAGGTCTTCGACCTGTACTTCGATGAACTTAACCTGCTCGGCCGCGAGGCGCTGGCTCAGCCTGTTCATATGCGCTTCGCCTTCGCGCAGCAGCAAGCTGACGATGGCGCGCGCGGTTTCTGGGTCATACGCCTGCGCCTCGATCCTCAGCACATTGGCGTATTCGTCGAGCTCGACCGACACGCGCTTGAGGTAGTAACGGTGAAAGTACTCCAGGGGCACATGCGCCGATTCGAGTCTCGAGAATGGGTCGATGTCTTTGTTGGCATAATGGGCGCGCAGGTCGAGCGCGGCATTGAGCTTCTGCAGCATGTCGACGGAAAGTAGGTGCTCACGCAGCATCAGCAGATCGTGGGCGCTGCCGCCATTGAGCAGAGAAGCGACATTGAACGTGGAGGTCGGAGCGCCTTGCGCGCTCTGCAACACGACGGTGGCTTGCGAGACATAGCGGTCAGTCGCCCAAAGCGACCAATACAGGCTCGCGCAAACGATCGCGACCGCGCTGATCAGCCAGTAGGGATGCTTCAGGAAGAACGCTCTCATGCCGGCCTGATGCTCTGGTGATAAGCGTTAATCGCATCGTGAATGCTGTCGAACCAGACGGCTTCACCCTCGTTGAGCCAGATGCCCGCCTGGCATAGCTCTTTGAGAATCCCTTCCGAGTGCGAAACCATAATCAGGCTCGCTTGACCAACCCTTTCCTTGAAAGCCCGCTCGGCTTTTGCCTTGAACGCCTTGTCCCCGACGGCGGTGGCTTCGTCGGAGAGGTAGAGATCGAAGTTGAAGGCCAGCGACAGGCCGAATGCGAGCCGGCTGCGCATACCGCTCGAATAAGTCTTGACCGGCTCATCGAATGCGCCGCCGATCTCGGCAAAATCCTCGACATGGCGGATGATCTCGTCGATGGACCGGCCGTTGCCGTGAATGCGCGCTACGAACTTCGCGTTTTGGCGGCCGGTCATGGAGCCCTGAAACCCTCCGCCCAGACCAATTGGCCAGGAAATGCGGCAGTCGCGGATGATCTCGCCCTTGTCGGGAAAGTCCATGCCGCCGATTAGACGCAGCAGGGTCGATTTCCCGGCGCCGTTGCGCCCGACCAGCCCGACGCTCACGCCTCTGGGGACCGTGAAATCGACCTTCCGCAGCACCCAGCGGCTGCTGTGATGGTTGCGATAGCGCTTGTAGATGTTCCTGACTTCGATCATTGCGCTTTCAGCCGCATGGCGAAGCGGATATGCAGTGCCAGGCCGAGGGCAATCATCGGTAGCGCCCAGCACCAGACGTACATCAGGCTCACGCCGTTCAGTGAGCTATAGCCGGCAAAGAAGCTAAGGCGCAGGCACTCCACCGCATGCAGTGCCGGGTTGTACAGGACGTACTGCTGGATGTCGTGCGGCAACGTATGCAGCGGTATCATCGCGCCGGAGAGCAAAAACATCGGCAGCATCATAAGCTTGGTGACCAAACCGAGCTCCGGGACCAGTGTCGCGCCCACTGATACGATCAGACCGCCTCCCACCCCCAACAGCCAAAGGGAAACCCAGGCGAGTATCGCTCCTAACGGATCCGCGGGCAGGATGTCGTGCCCGAGCAGGCTCGCGCCAAGAATCAGGAGCACCAGCACAATCGTTTTCAGAATGCCTTCGAGGGTGTTGCGAACGAGCACCGGATCCACTGGCTTGACTTGCCGGTAGGCGAACAATCCCTGGTTGGCATCAACGGCGCCGATGGAACGCAGCACGCCCTCGCGGAACAAGAAGAACCCCGTCAGACCGATGATCAGCCAGGGGATGAATTCCGCCCCGGTGACTAAGCGGACCCGACCAAGCATGTCGCGCACCTCGATCATGATCACCACCAAAGCGACCGGCTCGGCGAGCATCCAGAACCAGGCAAAACGGTCGGCCATCGTGCGGGCGAGTGCCTCGCGCATGAAAAGCGCATGCCAGACACTGCAGGTCACTTGCCAGGAGGAGCGCATTAACTACCGGCCTCCCCGCTGCTTCGGAGGGCGGTGTTAGTCGCGAATGGGGCGGGCGCGCGCGGCACGTCAGAAACCCAGCACCACGCGTGTGGTGACCGCGGCCTGGAACAAAATCTGGGCAATCGTCTTGGCAAGCTGCAGGTTCTTGGTGGGCGCTTCCGGCAGCACCAAGATTTCATCGCCCGGACGTAGCGCGACATCGCTCGCAGGCAGTACCTCGCCGTTTTGCCGTACCACCAAAACGCGGTCGCGATCGGCACGGTCGGTGAACCCGCCCGCGCGCTCGATGTAGTCGCGCGCGCTCTGCCCCTCGGTGTAGACCATCGCCCGCGGGACCAGCACTTCGCCTGTGATCAGCACGGAATCGGATCGCTCCGGGATGGTAATCACATCCCCATCCTGCAAGCGGATGTCGCGGATCTCGCCATCATGAGCGACGACGATGCGGCCGTTCGGGTCGACCTGGCGGGCGCGCTTGACGAAGTCCTGGATGAGCGCGGCCTCCTCGACACGGATGCGCGCCTCTTCCGCGGTGGATGAGGAGGCGCCGAGGTAGGTGGTTTCAAGGCGCCGCAGGCTCTCCTTGAGCGCCTCGCGCTGGCGCTCGGCTACGCTCTCGCGGCGAATGGAAACGTTCTTTACCGCGGCCATGGTCGGTTGGACTGGGATCACGTTCAGTAGCTGCTCGAGGGTCGCATTCTCCGGCACCACATAGCGTGATGGACCCAGGTAACTGCCCTCGACCTGCACGGCGATGGCCTCGGCATGCTGGTCAGCAGTGAAGAAAACCTCATCGCCGGCGCGAAGCTCGCTGCTTCGAAACTCCTGCAAGGTGAGGTAGGCAGAAATCGGGCCCTGCGCGCGCACACCGGTGACCAACGCATTGGATACGCCCGGATCCAGCTGTACGATCCGCAACAGCTCATAGCCTAACCGGGCCTTTCCATCGAGCTCGTAGCGATGCGCCTGTGCGACATCGCCGGCTACGGTGACCACCGGCCCCCGCGGCTCAACCACGATGGTGTCGCCGTTTTGGAACTGGGGGCGCGGCAACGTGCCGCTGACCAAGAAGTTGTAGAGATCCGCCTCGGCGATGGTTTGCCCGTCGCGCAGCACGCGAATGCGCCGGAAGCTCCCGGTGGCCTCGTCGATGCCGGAGGCTTGGTCGAGAAAATACAGCATGGAATCGCTGGGGTTGCCGGCGTAGCGCCCCGGCTTTTCGACAAAACCTGTCACATATACCGCCACGGGCTGCACCCCTTGCAGGTTGGTGTAGACGGATATGTGGTCGGTGTAGATCTCGTGAATTGCGGCC
>JAKDMK010000325.1 GCA_030452365.1 Nitrococcus sp. | reverse complement strand
CGCTCGCCGGGTGGGCACACCAGCCCGGCGCTCTCACCCACGCGCAGGTGCAGCACCGCCGCGCGCGCAGCGCCGATGACGACGAGCACGATGACGAGGACGATACTCGCCGGCGCGCGCGCGAGCGTGCGCTTCAGCTTGTGGCTCATCGCCGACCTTCCATGCGGTCCATGCGCGTATCGAGGCGCAGTATGACGCTCCAATTGTGATCGATCGCCGCGCGCAGAATCTGGTGATCCTTTTGCGCCTGGCGCTGCGTGACAGAATCGCGCATATGCGTTTCGACGGCCTCCACGGTGTGCGTCACCGCGAGCAGCCGCTCCGCCAGCGCCGATGTGCGCTGCAAAAGCTCCGTGGTCTGTAAGAGCACCCAGGCGCTGAGCGCGAGACTCCCCGCCAACGCCAATTGCCCTGCCCAGCGTGCGCTGTGATTCACGGCGCGCGCGGGCCGCTTATGCGGCTCGCGATGGCCTGGATCAGCCCGGCGGGCTCGCGCCCGGCCGCGACCTCTTTGTCCCTGCTGCGCTGCTGGATCGAGACGCCGAGCACCGCAAGCGCGATGCCCCACATCGGCGTGAGACTGGTCACCGCCTGGATGATCGCCGCGGCATTACCCGGTGATACCACCACGGCATAAGCCGTGGCCGCGATTTGCAAGAGCCAGGAGCCGGCCGCGACATAGCCGAATGTGGGCCGCCAGCGGCGTACGTAGGCATCCTGCGCGCCCGCCTCGACGCGCATCGTGACGTTAATCTGCGTCAAGCGCGCGGTCTCCGCCTCGATGGTCATGCGCCGCAGCTCGCGCACATGCTCCTGCTCGATCTGCTTCAACTTGATCAGCGCCTGCGGATCGGCCTTGAGCGCGGCGGCAAGCGCCGCGGGCTTATCCTCCACCCCGAGCGCGGAGGCGACCAGACGCCCGGCCGCGGCCCCGGCCGGACCGGCGAGCACGCCGCCCAGAAGCGGTGCCGCGCTGCCTATAAATCCCGCGATGTCCGACCAGTCCATGGCTAGTAGTGAGGAGTGAGGAGTGAGGAGTGAGACTCCCCTAACCCCTACCTCCTAACCTTCCCCTCCGCTCTCCTCCAAAAACCCCGCCACGCGGTTCATCCAGCCGTGCGCAAACTCGGCCTGGGTCGGGTCATCGCTGATCAACCGCCCATAGTGCACGATGCGCTTGGCCACCAGGCGCTCGAAAAGCCGATCCTGGAGCAAGTAGCTGTTGGCCGCGCGCGCGGTGGCCGGCCCCAGAATGCCGTCCGCCTCTACGTCAACGATCTCCTGCAGCCAAGCGATGGGATCGCCCGGCCCGTGGTTGACGCCGGAGTCGATCAAAAACCCTCTGACTCGCCCTTTCGTGAGGCGCGCGAAGCCCGGCGCCTGGATGTAGCGCTGAGCGTAAATCTCGCGTGCGAGCGCAAGACTCAACTCGCGCACCATGCTTGGGCTCGCCGCATAGCCCAGATGCGCCGAGAGGGTGCGCTGCGTAATCCCGTACTTGGTCGGCCCGCCGCGGTCGGATGGATGATAAGTGTACTCCGAGCCCTCGCGCTCGATGATCTCGCCGATGATTTTTTGCTCGTCCACCTTACCCCCAGAGCAAGCCGCCGACGATTGACACGGTTTCGGCATACCGTTTCGCGCTTTTATGCACAATTGATCTATACGCAAATCTTGCGTATCGGCAAGATTTGCGTATACTGGAGGCAAGTCGAAAGCAAAACGCCCTCCCGCAGCGTCGAATGCGGGTCCGGCCCCGGAAGGGATCGACCGGAGCGACTAGGAGCCTCGCTAGAGCGCTGCATGGGGCAGCGCTCCACCGAGACGACTGAGGACGCAGAGATGATGTACACCATCAAGAACAACGGCACCGTGCTTGGCCACTTCCCCGGCGCCGACGAGACGTCAGCCCTGGACGCCTTCGCGCTTTGGTGCGGAGGCTTCGGGTCTTTCGACCAGGCGATGAAGGAGACGGGGGAAGACCCCTCAGCAATCACCGTCGAGCCGGCCCCAGCCGGCGCGAAGGCGTATACCGACGCCAGCGGCAAAGACCTTTAACCGGATCACTAGGAGAAACAAAATGACCACCACCTACATTATAGAAGCCGGCGACCTCATCATGGGTGAGTACCAGGGCGAGACACCAGAGCAGGCCCTAGACGCCTACGCCCGCGATGGCGGATACGCCGACTACGCCATCCTTGTAGCTACCGTAGGCGGCGAGGCTATCGCCAGGAAGAAGGACGACGAGGCTACATTATGACCCCGGCTGAAATTACCACCTTCCGCGCGCGCCACGGGCTCACCCGTGCCGCGCTCGCGCGCCTGCTGCCGGTGTCCTACCGCACGCTGGAGTACTGGGAACGCGGGCAAATCCACCCGCCGCGCTATCTGCACCGGGCGCTGCGCGATATCGAGGCCGGGCTGACCCAGGCCGCCGCGGAGGTAACGGCGCATGGCCGACAATAATCGGGTGCTAGAACAACTGCGCGCCTTGCGCAACGAGATAAAGAGCATGGACAGAAAAATACAAGCGAGCTTAAGCGACATAAAAAGCCGGCTCGCCAGCATGGAAATGCACGATGCCTCCCAGCACATCGACTCCGCGCGCAACAATGCGCGCATGGACCAGTTCGAGGAGCGCATCGCGACCATCGAGCGCCGCCTGGAAATCTCGGAGGCCACCCCGCCATGACCGACGACACCGCCAACTTGATCCTTGAGCACCTGAAGGCCCTGCGTAACGAGCTGCGCGTTTTCAAACACGAGATGCGCGAAGACATGCGCGACATCAAAAACCGTCTCGGCCTGCTGGAGGCCGACGTCGCACAGCTCCACGTCGATCTCGCGCAGATCCGCGTCGTGCTCGCCGAGCACAGTAACCGCTTCGATCGCGCAGACGCACGGCTCGATCGCATCGAGCGCCGCCTGGAGCTCTCGGAGACTTGAGACCACCTGTCGCGCGCGCGCGCCGGCAAAAAATCCCCGGCCGCGAAGGGGCACGGCCGGGGAATATCGAAGCGAGGAGGTTGACGTTGTCGGAACAGGAACCTCACCACGCGGGCACGCGGCGAGCGAGCATAAAAAAAACCGCCAAGCGCGTGCCGGGCGGTTTTTTCCAAGCTAGGAAAAAGCATGCTCCTGAGTAATACCTGTTGTCAAGTGCTCGAGCGAGCAGTGACGGGTGACAGGTGACGCGTGACGCGTGACAAAGTGACAGGGGAAAGTGGGAAAATCGGGTCAGACACCTATTCCCCGCCGTAGACACCCATTCCTCTACGGGCGGAAAATGAGGGGAATAGGTGTCTGACCCCATTTTCCCCGCGTCACTCGTCACCCGTCACTCTCTCCTCCCGCACCAGCACCGCGGCGACCGCGGCAAGCCCGCGCCGGTCCCATTGATCGAGCACGCCGAGCATCGTCGCGCGCGCCTTGAGCCAGGTGCCGATATTTTGCGGCGCGAAGCCCACGCGGCTCGCATACCAGGCGCATCCGCGCGGCTCGGCGCCAAGCGCACAGCCCCTGTAATCGCAGATCACCGCCGCGGCGAGCGCGAAGAGCTTATGCGGCGCGGCGCGGACCATGCGCCGGTGCGTGTACTCGGCATAGAGCATCGCCTGCGCGCGCACCGCGGCGCCGTGCACGCCCGGATAGCCCTCGGCGGCGTAGGCGGCGAGCAGCCAATCCTCGATCAG
>JAKDMK010000324.1 GCA_030452365.1 Nitrococcus sp. | reverse complement strand
GCGCAAGTCAGACCAAGGGGCGGCTTTGCCAATGCCGTCCAGAACAAACTGCTGGAAGGACGCGATGGGGTCAAGTCTAGTATTGACAGGTTCTGGATATTGGCATGGCCACAACAAATCACTGAACGATAACCTGTCAATACTAGATTTGACCCCGCCACCTCGTAGGAGATGAGCATGCTTCTAAGCTAAAACGGGTAGCGTTCTGACGATGTATTGCTTTATCTGCCGGTCGTCGGTCAACAGGGTCATCCCCTCGGCCTGAGCCTGTGCGATCAGTACGCGGTCGAACGGATCTCGGTGGTGGGGCGGCAGAGCGCCTGAGCGTTCGCCATGAAAGAACGTCACGGGCAGGTGCTCGAAACCACATATTTCCACCAGGGGTTCGAGCTCATAGGCCCCGTCGAGGATTTCGAGTTGCCCCTTCGATCGCTTTATCGCGATCTCCAGGCCACTGATGGCGCTCACGAAGATTTCGTTCTCAGGGTCGGTGATGAGCGCACGCGCCTTCGGCCCGATCCGCTCGTTATCCGTCAACCACCATATAAAGACGTGCGTGTCGAGCAGCAATCGCCGCTGCGATTTCGCCATGGCGGTCTTTCCGGCTTGCGGTGGTGTCATCGCGGCGATCCGTCAGCACTTGCCCTCGAACTCGCGGATGATGTTCTCACTGGTCTCGTAGAAGTCATCGCTGATATGAATTTTCCCGGCGAGTAGACCCGGCTGGCGAGGCCCGCGCGCCTTGCGCATGGGAATGATCTCCACCGCAGGCTTGCCGGCACGCGCGATGATGACTTTCTCTCCGCTCGCCGCGGCTTCCACCAGCTTCGATAGATTCGATTTCGCCTCGTGCATATTCACTTTCATGGCCACCTCCAACGTATTAGCTAAGTCTAGCCCGGATGGAGTTGGCAGACAATCAGCCCAGAGGCGCATGCGCGGGATTCCGTGCTTAATCCGGGGCAACGGGGTCAAGTCTAGTATTGACAGGTCCAGGATATTGGCATGGCCACGACAAATCACTGATCGATAACCTGTCAATACTAGATTTGACCCCGTCCTCGCCGTTCCCCGTTCCCCAGCTTCGCCAGACCTAGCACTTGCAGGTACCGCTGAACACTGGACTCTACGGTGAATGTCGGCACCGCCGCCGGCCCAGGCGCCGGTAGCCGCCGGTCGATGGCCGCCAGCAGCCCTTCTGCGACCGCGGCGTCGTCGCCAACCGGGGCCAGAAAACCGTGGCGGCCATCGGCGAGGGTCTCCCGCGGGCCGCTGGGACAATCGGTGGCCACAACCCGGGCGCCGAGGGCGAGGGCCTCCACAATTACTAAGCCCAAGCCCTCGCAGGTGGAGGTCAGGGCGAAAGCGTCGCAGCGGGCCATGTAGGGGTACGGGTTCGCCGTAAAGCCGAGCAGGGCCACGTCGCCGGCGACATCGAGCGCCGCCGACAGACGCTCCAGGGCGCCCCGTTCCTTGCCCTCGCCGAGGATGACGAGCCGGCAAACCCGTTGCCGGCGAACGCGGGCGAAGGCACGGACGAGGGTGGCGAAATCCTTGCGGCCGGATAGCTCGCCGACCCCGAGCACGACCGGGACGCCGTCATCGAGGAGCCAGGAATGGCCAACCGGCTCGGCGGCGGCGGCGAAAAGCGCGTCGTCCACGGACGGGATGGGGATTGCAGTGATGCGGCCACGCGGCAGCCCGGTCACTTGGGCGAGGTCGTCCGCGGCGCCCTCGGAAGGGGTGACGACGGCGTCCGCCCAGCGGTAGAAGAGTCGCATGGAGAGCCGCTGCGAGAGCGCCTCCAGCCTCCCGCGCTGGGCCAGCGCGGTGGTGATGTGGGTGCCGCTGCTGACAACTACCCGCGTGTCCACACGGGCGAGACGCCGCGCCCAGATCGCCATGCGGTTGCACTTGTCTTTGTCGCTGAGCAACGCCGCCGGACGGTACCGGCGCAAGTAGCGTACGAGGGCGGGCAGTGCGGTGGCGGTGTGAGAAGTCCCGAGCGGGTGGATCTCCAGGCCGTCACTTGGGTCCAGGTGGGGTCCGTGGCCGTCGATCTTGAGCAGGTGCACGCGCACGCCGCGCGCCGCAACCGCGGGCAGCAGGCGCGCCATCATGCGGTCCACGCCACTGTGACCGGAGGTGGACAGGAATACGGCCAATCGCGGCGGCCGGCTCATCGCGGCTGCCTCCCCAGACGGCGGCGGTCGCGGAGGTACTTCAGGTAGCCGACCGGTAGCGCGATCAGCCACACGCCGCGTCGCCGAATGCCGAGCCATTGGCGGCGCAGACCGACGCCGGAATGGAAAGCGTAGCGGACGTACTTTACGCCGCTGTCCAGTCTGCCGCGCCAAGTGGGCTGGTGCCGGTCGGTGTCTTCGGCATAGTAGAACCGAAAGCCGTTGGGGTTCTTCATGCGTAGGCTGAAGCGATCTGATGACAGCCCGTCCGGTTGATACTCGATGAGCTGTACTATCTCGTTGACGTGACGCGTGCAGTAGTGGTGCGCGATGCGCTTCCAGAGGATCGAGGGGCGGATGTGGCGCTCGCCGGGAAACACCGGGTAGGGGTGCTGGCGCAGCAACGCGGTGCGCAGAGCGGCCTTTTTGTCGCCGCGTTTGTGGTAGCGGAACCGTAGCGTGATGTAATCGGAGTCGAACACATCCTTCGGGTACCTGTCGCCGGCTACAAGCCCGTTGGAAAGGAAGGCGCACAGGCCCTCGATGCCCGCATAGCGGGCGCGCTCAGCGGCGGGAATGGCCTCCCAGTGACGCCGGAAGATGCCAAGCGCATCCGGCGCCAGGCAGTCGTCGGAGTCGAGAACGACGGTCAGCTCACCCCTCAGCAGCGGTAGTGCCGCATTGTGCGCCGCGTGTTTGCCGCTGTTTTCCTGGTAATGGTAGACGATGGGGAAGTCGCCGCGTCGCTTCCAGCGCTCGATGACGTCCCGGGTGCCGTCCCGTGAGCCATCGTCGACGATCACCACCTCAAAGTCCCGCTCGCGCTGCTCCACCAAGCTTTGTATTGCACGCTCAATGAGCGTCGCACGGTTATAGGTCGCAATGAAGATGCTGAACAAAGGCGCTGGCATATCGGTTTCGTGCAGCAAAAGCGGGAAGAATACTATACCGTTGCGCGAGGGGTCATCGACGGATTGGGCCATGGGGTGGGATGCGTTGACGTTTGGCATAAGCTCGGCAGCTCGCATTGACGGCCGTGAGAAGATGAGCCGTCGGCTGGGGGCGGTGGCTATAGTCGTATTCGCCTTCGGCGCGCTCGGTGGCACCGCGCTGGCGAATCTGGGGCTGCTTGCGCTGCTCATAGCCACCCTCCTAGCTCCGGCATCCCTGTTGGACTGGGGGCACCGCTGCCGTGTCACCGCCCTGCTCGCGGCTACCTTTTCCCTCTTGGTGGTGGTCGCAACCGCACACGCCATGCTAACGACGCCTACGCCTTGGGCGTTGCAGCGCGACGGGACGGTGGATCTGCTGCTTCTGATGCTGTTTCCGCTGGTCGCTATCTGGACCGCGGGAGATGAGTGCCGGATTCTCTGGGCGCTCGGTCTAGGGCTTGCCGGCCTGTTCGTCGGGCGACTGATGGAGCTGGACGCTGCGAGCTGGCAGGCCCTGATGCAGGGCGGGCGCATCGGCATCGAACTCGCCGCCGCCTGCGGTCTGGCGGTCGACAACGGCATCGTGGTCGACG